>JANQPS010000406.1 GCA_028285365.1 Thermoanaerobaculia bacterium
GCAGACGATCGATCTGCGCAGCCTCGAAGTAGCCGTCACCAACGGCCCGAAACCGGATCTCTCCGCGCCCTTGGGGTGCGACGTAGCGACGAGTCCAGCCCGGCGTCAGCGGATACACCATGCCGAGCGCGGACGTCGAGAGCAGCGGCTCTCGGCGGAATGCTCCTATGAGCAGCTCGGCCCGATCGTGGTTTGCGCTCCAGCTCGTTGGGTCGCCCACCTCCAGAGGAAACCGTTCGACCGGAAAGCGCACCTCTACGATCACCAGGTCGTCGGAGAATCCCAAATCGGCTGAGCTCAATCTCCAGTGGTGTTGTGCAAGAGCCACCGCCATGGCGACCAGGCAGTAGGCACAGATCGCCTCCAGCAGCACGAGCCACTTCATTCCCCTTGGATGTCGCTCACTACTAAGACTCGCTGTTCGAAGCGACAGCAGACTGGCGACCAATATGGCAAGAAGGGCTGCGCAAGCTGCCAGAAGGGCACCCACGAGCAGGACCTCACGCGGCGCCTGGATCGAACGGCCAATCGCCCACGCTGCCGGGACGGCCATGACTGAACCGAGGATGATCGGTTTCGCGAGCTCCGCCGTCGAAGCGCTTACTAGCCGATACCGCTGAGCACCAAGAGCGGACCTGATCGCAAGCGACGCGCGCTGCGAGCGAAGCCTGGCTAGCTGTAACGCAACGAGATTGCCTATCGTCGCGATCAAGACGAGAAACACTCCCATGCCGAGGAAGGCCACGCTGCCTCTGGTTCTCAGGCCAAGAGATTCGGGCAGGGGCTCAGACCAGATCCTGACGTCTCCGTTTGAGACCCGAGTCGCTGCCGCACTGAGCACTTCGAGCTCAGCGTTCGCAGTTCGAACCGTCTCGCCTTCCCTCAGCCTGGCAATCGCACCCAGCCCACGGGCCTTCGGTCGCAGCTTCCCCATGACGCCAGTGGACCGCGGTAGCCACACCTCAGTCAGTGCACCCGGAAAGTCGAAATCGTCAGGAAGGAGACCCACAACCTCTCTCTCGACACCGTCGACGCGCACTCGCTGGCCAGGTGAGAAGACATCGGCAAACTCCCGACGCCAACGTGAGCGTGCCAAGACGCACACCGGAGGAGCGGCGCGGTGGTCGTCCGACGACATCAGCAATCGACCGTCAAGGGGTACGGCCTCTAGCACGTCGAAGAACGTACCTGCTACAGATGCTGCTTGAGCGCCCGCTCGATCGGAGCCGATCTCTGAAACGTGCCCGACGAAGCTCGCCACCTCAGCAAAACTGGTTGCCCGCTCTAGGAGACTGCCGATCGCCGGCGTGATGGCTGATCGCTCGTTCGCATCTTCGCTGGCCCAAACACGGAGGAGTCCGTGCGCGGACGAAAACTGCAGCGGCCGCCAGACCTGCTCGTTCACGACCACGGCTGCAAGGGCAACGACAGCACCACCAATCATGGACAAGGCTGCGGCCGCCAGCCAACCGAACCATCGCGAAAACCACTGCTCGAAGGTCTTTCCCATCTCGTTCCTGAACCTCCGCAATAGGACGCTCGAACAAGACGGTCTTGTCAAACTGATTTCAGCTCTGTCGGTTCTGGTAGCCCGCAGAGAACAGCAGGCCCGGCGACAAGCCGGACCCAGCAACTGCCTGGCCCTGAGTCGAAGCCTTCACTGTCTCATGCACGAAGGACTTGGATCAGGCTCCGCTCACATGGGCTACCTTGCGCTGCGCCTACAGATCAAACCGGTCTTCGACACGACCGGAGAGACACTCCTCTCCAACGCCAGGAGGCCGAGACTCTGGCGGCGACAAGAGTGTCCCTGAATCTACGAGACGATGACCCCGCGGTCGAGGAGACGGCCGTCAGGGTGATCCAGCGCCTTCAGGGAAACTGGCAAAGAAGCCGTCTTGCCAGACGATGTCACGGTCGTATTCGAAACTGTCGAACGCTCCATCCACCCGTTGAGGATCGAAAAAACCGTCTCGGCCGGGACTACTGATGCGCAGCAGCGGAGTCGCACTGAGATCCTCACCGAGGACCTCGATCACGAAAGCGTGTCCCCAGCCGTCGGTGGCGGGCACGGATGCCAGATAGGACGGCACCAACTGACTTGCGAGCTGATCGATCCCGAGAGTGTCACCCGCCGCCCAGCCAGGCGGAAGCTCCGTTCCCTGTTGATCGACCACCCAACTCATGAACGCCGTACCGGTGCTTCTGATGTCGGCGACGGTCCGCTTCTGGCGGGCCTTCTCCATGGCGTCGAGGAAGTTGGGGATCGCGACCGCGGAGATGACTCCGATCACCGGGACCATCAGTGCGGCGCAGCCGCAGCCGATGGCGGCGACGATTGCCAGCCTCTGTTTGTTGACGTTTGACATGGTCCGAGCCTATGAGATGAAGCTGCAGTCCGCGACCGTCTAGCCCGGAGCGCCGGCGGGTCCTGCGATCTACCCTCGTGTCAGCACCATTCGACGAGGGAGGACAGGCCGTCACCGAGCAAGCGCTAGCGACAACTGCGTCGCTAGCGCTTCAATCCCTAGACGTCGGTCGCTCGGATCTCAGGCGTCGAAGCGACGACGCCGCATCACGACGACGGCGACAGTACCCAGCGTCAAGACGAGCAGCAGAAGTCCAAGACCGTCCATGGTGGGGATCTCGATGACCGGAGCCGCCACTGCACACTCGCACGTCTCGATGTCGAGGCTCCAACTGTTGAGGGTGCCGGTATCGAGGCCAGCATCGTCGATGACTTCGAGAGTCCAAGTGCCGTTGGGATCTTCGCCGATCAGCGCACTCAGCGCCTCTTCCGGCACCACGGGGGTCTCGGTCACGAGGTTGGCGTAGGTGACATCGGTCACCGGTCCCGGCGCGTTGGTGTCACCCGCGTCGTCGTCGAAGGTGGTACCCGAGAAGACATCGTCATTGCCACCACCGTTGTCGGTCGTCAGGGTGATGACGGTCCCCGCTGGTGACGTCAGGGCGATCTCGAGGTCGGCCGAAAAGGTGTGCGTGATGTCGAGCGTTAGGTCGACGTCGCTCAAGTAGGTCGCAGCACCCGCTACGGCAATGGAAGACGCGACCATGCCGCCGGGACCGTCCGGGATGGCCACGGGAGTGTCGGTGCTCACGTAGGCGCCTTCCGGAGTGTCGGTCGGAGGAGTCGACAGGGTCTCCACCGACAGGCTCCACGAGTTGAGCGTCCCGGTATCGAGGCCGGCATCGTCACCAACGTCGAGGGTCCACGTCCCGTTGGGGTCTTCGCCTCTGAACGCGCCCATCGCCTCCTCGGGCACGACCGGGGTCTCGGTGACCAGGTTGGCATAGACCACGTCGGTCACCGGGCCAGGAGGATTGGACGCGCCTGCAAAGTCGATGAACGTGCTGCCCGAGAAGACATCGTCGTTGCCACCGCCATTGTCGGTCGTGAGGGTCACCACCGTACCGGCCGGCGACGTCAACGTGATCTCGAGATCACTGGCGAACGTATGCGTCACGTCGATCGATACCGCCACGTTGTGCACGAAGGTATCGGGCGACGTCAGAGGGACTGTTGACGCCACCATCCCGCCCGGGCCATCCGGAATGGCGAGTGGAGTGTCGGTAGACGAGGCGACTGCAGTGGAAACGCTACAGCCTGGAGGAGGTGGCGCCCCGGTCCCGCCACCGCCAATCGGGAATCCTGCGCTCACCGATCGCGGGCCGTCACCGCCCAGGATCGCGCTCAGCGCCTCGAATCGGGCCTGCGCCGCGGTGTCGGCCTTGAGCTGAGCGTCGGACAGAGCGGCCAGCTCGGCCGCGGCGGCATCTTTGGATTGAGCCCAGGCAGCCGGTCCGACCAGGAGCAGGGAAACGAGAAGGCAGATCAGGAACCTAGGTGAGCGTGGTCTCGACACAGCGCACTCCAATCGAGAATCCCCCCGGGGCCAACCAGATACGAGAGAAACACAAGTCAAGGGTGAAATGGGTTGAACGTCCTCCCAGACTAGGCGAGCTCACGCCCAAAGACAAGCCGAGATTCTGCCGTCCAGCGTCGGTCGGCCATTCCTCCGCCTCGTCAGTGCGAAGGTCTTCGATCGTCGGCAATCCAGCCATCTGCGAACAAGGTCTCCGCACGAGCGGCCTCCAAGCACACTTCCGAGTCGCAGACCTTTGAACCGACGACCAGCCGCCAGCCGAGAACGCCCGAACGGCGGCTCGAGTGCGCAACGCTCGGAGCCGACTCCCATTGCCCCACCGGGCCTTATGCGTTAGAACAACCTCTCCAAGACAAAGAGGAGAATCTCCAATGGAATTCAGCTCAAATATCGCCGCAGTGATCACAGGCGGCGCTTCCGGTCTCGGCTATGCGACGGCCAAGGCCCTTGCCGCCGAAGGTGTCAAGATCGGTATCTTCGACATCAACGAGGAGAAAGGACAGCAGGTGGCAGCTGACCACGGCTGGACCTTCGCCAACGTCAACGTCACGTCGGACGAAGACGTCGACGCCGGATTCGAAGCGGTGCGCGCGGCCAACGGCCAGGAGCGCATCCTGATCAACTGCGCGGGCACCGGAAACGCCATCAAGACCGCGTCGCGCGACAAAGAAACTGGCGAGATCAAGCACTTTCCGACCGACCGCTTCGACCTGATCATCCAGATCAACCTCGTCGGCACGTTCCGCTGTATCGCCAAGTCGGCTGCCGGAATGATGTCGCTCGATCCGCTCGAGTCCGGCGAGCGCGGCGCGATCGTCAACACGGCGTCGGTGGCCGCGGAGGACGGTCAGATCGGACAGGCCGCCTACTCCGCATCGAAAGGGGGCGTCGTCGGGATGACACTGCCGATCGCGCGAGACCTCGCTCGCGAGCAGATCCGGGTGAACACGATCCTTCCTGGGATCTTCGACACTCCGCTCCTTCAGGGTGCTCCGGAGAAGGTCAAGCAGGCTCTGGGCGCCATGGTCCCGAATCCGGCGCGGCTCGGTTCGCCGGAGGAGTACGCCTCACTGGCTCTCGAGATGTGCCGCAACCCCTACTTCAACGGCGAGGATGTCCGTCTCGACGGCGCCATCCGCATGGCTCCGCGGTGAGCGAGAGGAGAACGACATGACCACTGAAGCTTGGGTTATCGACGCGGTCAGAACTCCGCGAGGAATCGGCAAGCAGGGAAAAGGCGCCCTCGCCCACCTGCACCCCCAGCGCCTCGCTGCCACCGTTCTCGAGGCGATTCGCGATCGCAACGACCTCGACACCGAGCAGGTCGACGACGTCATCTGGGGCTGCTCCTCACAGTCCGGGAAACAGGGGGCCTGCATCGGACGCATGGCTCTGCTCGACGCCGGCTGGAGCACGCAGGCTCCAGGCGTCACGCTCGATCGCTTCTGCGGCTCGGGCATCACCTCGGTCAACATGGGTGCCGCGTCGATCATGAGCGGCATGGAAGACTGCGTCGTCTCCGGCGGCGTCGAGATGATGTCCTACACCGCAACCCTGGGTGGCGGTCTCATGGATTGCGGCAACCTGCACCTGCGCG
>JANQPS010000444.1 GCA_028285365.1 Thermoanaerobaculia bacterium
GCGGCGACAGCTCGTAGCTCGACTGCAGAGTCCGGATCCAGCTCCAACGCCGACCCTCGACGCCCGTGTCGTCGCACACGAAACTGATCGCGAACCCGCTCTGAGACTCTTCGACGTACGCCGCCTTGATGAGGAGCTGGGGGCCGTTGACGACTTCGACCTCAGCAGTCGCCGGGTTGATCAGCCGACCTCGATCATCCGGGCCGAGAGTTCCAGGACGGAGCGTCAGCTCAAAACGCGCCCCCGGTCCCACCGAGCCACCCGAGAGAATCAGTCTCGCGACGTTTGGCTTGTCCCCCTCGACGACTCGACGACGAGGTTCGCCTCGTCGCTCACCCTTGCGATTGAACGCCTGGATCTCGAGAGCGCGGGCCACCGCACCCGGCTCGATCTCACCCGAGAAGATCAAGTCGACGTCGAGCTGACCAGCGGTGTAGCTGATGAAGTTGGCTCTCGAGAAGTCGAACGACTCGGTCTCGAAGGCAACCGACCACGGAGCGTCGGCTGGTGCCTCGATGACACCGGAGACGGTCTCGACCGCCTCCAGAGAGACCTCGTAGCGCGTTCCTGGAGTCAGGGGCTCGCTGGGTGTGAAGACGAGCGTCGCGCGATCCTGGAACTGGAGATCACCGTCCAGCGGTGGCTCGACTGCGATCCGGGTCGCCGCGGTCACCGGCCGGCCGATCGCGTCCGGGGTGACGACGTCGCGCGCAAAGACGACCGTGACCTGGCTGATCGGTCCGTCGAGCAGACCCACGGGCACCAGGATCGGACTGATGTTGCGAGCGTCCAGCGGTGCCCTGGGAGGGGGATCGGCGGGCTCGACCTCTTCCGGTGACTCCGAGGTCACGTCCGATGAATCACTTGTCGGCCCACATGCGATTAGAACCATAAAGGGGACCAGCAAGAGGAGCGTCATCCACCCCCAGCCTGGTCCCCTGGCGCCGCAACTGACGGATCTCGGGACTTTCCCACTCCCCACCTCGTCTGCGTCGATCCCGGTCTCACTCACCCTACTTGCGCACACCCTGTCTACGCTCGCCCTCCAGCTCACTCGCTTCTCCTTTCCGAGCTCAGCCGACCAGCAGCTGGCCCGACACACGAAACGGCTTCGTTGCCGCTCACTCCTGATTTATTTCACGTCATCACTCGAGACTTCTCGAGACCCGCTCGAGACCCGCCCGAGACCCGAGTCAGTCCACAGCGCCAATCACCGTCATCCCGCACATCCCGGTCATCCCATCATCCCAAGTCTTGGTACGTTCGAGCCACTGAAGACGTCACGACCGTGCCTGGGCTCGTACCCCCCGGCCCCATGCTCCAGGAGCTCGAGGGACAGGAATCCTCCTTGCATCGAATCGTGCCAGCCGGGAACGCCCTGGTCCGACCGCCCTCCTATCGGGACGGTGGCCAAAACCAGGAAGCGCCAGCGTAGTCAACAAAACGGGGGCCGAGAACACCCCCTCCGCGCTGAGGCAACCACCCTACTGACGCCGGTCGAAAGGCGCCGGTTTGACGTGCCCCGATGGCACGCAGGCACCCGTCTGTCACCACGGGCGCGCGATTGACCAACCGACCAGTTGAAATGTCGCGGATTCGTCAATCGGGGGGAACACCCTGGGACGACCCGGCGTATAGCGAGCGGAATCAACAACACGGACCACACACCAGCGCCAAACACTCGCCACTCACGAGCCCCGAACAGCTCAGCGATCAGGTCTAGAGATCAGGAGTTCATCCATGTCAGTCAGCCACCTCCAATCAGTCACTTCAGGTCGATGTCGACGCTCGACGTTCAGCACCGTCGTGGCCCTTCTCGCCCTGCTCTCGATCTCACTCCTGACCACTTCTGCGATCGCCGAACCGCTGCCGGTCGACTGGTCTGGCCCCGAAGGGCAGGTCCTGCCGTTCCAGACCGAGGAGGAGCTGCTCCACTTCCTCGAGACTGCACCCATCATCAAGAGCAAGCGCCTCAGCAAAGGCATCAACCGTGCCCTCAAGGTCACCCTCGAGCAAGGCGGGGTGCGCGCCAACGCCGTCTTCAAGAGCGTCGAGGTCGTGGCCAGCGACAAGCGCGGCACCCGCCCGGACCGCTGGCAGTTTCGTGACTCTCACACGTTCGAGGTGGCTGCCTATCGCCTCTCCAAGATGCTCGGTCTCCACCGCGTCCCCCCCACGGTCTTTCGCTACGTCAAGGGCGAAAAGGGCACCCTCCAGCTCTGGGTCGAGAACTCCAACACGGAAGCCGGCCTGATCACAGCCGGCGAGCGGACCGGCCCGATGGCCCAGCACCAGCGCCAGATGACCCTCGTCTTCGACAACCTGATCTACAACTTCGACCGACACCAGGACAACATCCTGTACGACCGCCAGGGCCGGCTCTGGATGATCGATCACACCCGGTCGTTTCGCCGCCTGCCCAAGCTCCCAGAGGCCAAGAAGATCGCGGTCTGCGAGCGCACCCTCTACAAAGGCATCCGAGACCTCGACGCCAGCCAGGTGCGTGAGGAGCTTGGAGGGATTCTCGGCCGCATCGAGCTCGACGCCCTGCTCAAACGACGCGCGCTCCTCATCGACCACCTCGACAAGCTCATCGCCGATCGCGGCGAAGACGCCGTCCTCTTCGACCTGCCGAGCCAGATCGAAGTCGGCTTCA
>JANQPS010000450.1 GCA_028285365.1 Thermoanaerobaculia bacterium
GTAGGTCTCGTCTTCGAGGGCGCCGCCCGAGTCCAGGAAGTCGCTCAGTTGCTCCGCGCCGTCCAGCTCTCCGTCAACCACGACCAGTCGCTCGATCGAGGGTGTCTCCTCGCGCAGTGTCAGGAGCTCGCTGCCGAACTGGCGGCCTTCGAACTCGAGCATTGAGATGAGCACCTTGGGTTGCGAGTCCCCGAGCAGGTAACGGTACTCGTCGAGCCGGTGCCGGGGGTTGAGCCCCGTCCAGATCGCGCCGATCCCCGCCGTCGCGAGAAACACCGTCCAGTATTCCGGTCGCGAGGTCGAGAGCATCGCGACCCGATCGCCTTTGACGACTCCTGCGCGGAGGAGGGCTCGAGCGCAGGCGTCCACGTCAGCCTCGAGCTCTGACCAGCTGATGCGCTGCTCTTCGAAGACGACCGCTTCGCCGGCGGGGTCGAGCTCAGCGAACTTGCGGACGTAGTCGGTGATGCTGGTGAGAACTGGTTCCATTGATTTGGCGAGTCGCTTCGTAGTCGCATCCTGTGCGGGTGCACGTCGGATCAGAATCTGTCGTCATGATAGTGACGTCAGTGTCACAAATCAATCTGCGGCGCCTCGGTGGGAGAAACCTCGTTCTGCGAACCACTCTTCGATCGTGTCGAACATCCCGGGCACGAACCGGGAGAGCACCAGGCTTTCCGCTCGCCCGCCAAGTCGGCTCTCCATCAAGGGATGGTTGCCGTCCGGGAACTCGACGATGGTGAAGTCTTTGTCGTGCTCCGTCTTGACCCTCTCCAGAACCTCGACAGCCAGCTGCGAAGGGTTGATCCGGTCTCTCATGCCATAGAGCCAGAGACCGGGACAGCGCTGGGATGCAAAGTCTGTGCTCCAGTCGTGCCCTCGGACGGGCCGCGAACGGACCTTTTCCAGAGCGGTGGTGATGGACATCAGTGTGGCGTCAGAGCGAAGCTCGTCGGTGAGCTGGCTGTAGTAGTCCTCTTGACTCAACGGAGTGGCGCCACCTCCCATGGTCACGGTGAGCGCACAGTGGGTGAGCGAGGCGGCGATCGGGATCACCCACCCTGCTTGGCTGATCCCGAACAACCCGACCCGCTCTGAGGCGATCTGCGGGTGACCCCGGAGCGTTTCGAGCGCTGAAGCCACGTCTTCTCCTCGGCGGTAGAGGAAGGCGCGATTGAAGGTGGCGCCGTCCGGCATCGCATAGGTACCTTCGGAGTCGCCAACGCCGCGCTTGTCGAACGTCAGCAATGCGATGCCGAGATCGGCGAGATACTCCGGAAAGAACATCGCTTCCTGTCGTGGCGTGCGCCCCGAACCATGCACCCAGACCAGACCTGGATGCGGCCCAGCACCGGCCGGCAAGGTCAGGGTGCCTCGCAGCGTGATTCCGTCGCGTCTACTGTTGAACAAAAACTCCTCCCTGACCGGTGCGGGCCGGCGCACGCCTCGCCTTGGCGCCTCACCACTACGCTGAACGACGAGCTCTTCTTCCGCGAAGTCGAGGCGCCACTGCTCCGGTGCCCCCACGATGAACTGAGGCCCTGCGGTCCACGTTCGTTTGCCTCGGGGATACAGCATCCGCATGAAGCCCGACGGCAGATCCAGCATGATGGGAATGCCTCCCATCTCGCCGATGAGCATTCTGCGACCGTCTTCGAAGCGGTAGACCCCCTGGATCGCCTTGGCATCAGAGGGAGCGGGCGTCACCTTGACCAGTCGGAGCTCGACCACTTCGCCATCCACCTTGCAGTGACCGACGGCGCTTTGGGTGTCGTAGGTCGCCTCGCAAGTGGCTCGGTTGCCGCCGAAGGTGAGCCGCAGGTCGAGCTGCTCGCCGTTGGTGTTCCCTGAGATCTCGATCGGTGACCCGGTAAGCCCCTGCCTCGGCCCAGTGACGTAAATCCCTTCACCTCCGACCGCGGAACCATTGGCCTGTAAGTTGGCCGAGAGATGGGTCCAGTGGAGTTTGTCGCCATGGATCAGTCCGAAACCACCAGACCACTCTCCGAACGGGAAGTCGGACGCCGGACCGGCGGGGACTTGCGTACATGCAATCGAGAGGCTGCAGAAGAGCGTTGCCAGGCCACGCTCGAGAGCAGTTCGACTCATCGGTTCCCTCCTGTCGCCAGAGTGGCCCACGAGGCGGCCGAGGGCATGAGGAGAAGCTGACAAGAAGGGAAAGTCGGACGAGCTTTGGTGTTTCTCTTGCCGAGGGCTTCACGGATCAGTCCAGACGCTGGTAGTGACGCAGCCGAACTTCCATGCCTACCTCTCCAGTGAGGAGGTTACGCGCTTCGAATCCAAAGAAGTAGGGCGCACGATCGTCGACATAGTAGGTCCCGATGTTGGGGCCGCCGAGGGGGTGCAAAACCGGCCAGACTGCGAAGCTGTTGCCGTGGACGTCCTGGATCGTCGTCCGAGCATCTACAAAGACCGGATACTC
>JANQPS010000502.1 GCA_028285365.1 Thermoanaerobaculia bacterium
AGCGCAGCCCCTGCCAGCGGATCCCCCAGGCGCCGACCGAAGGTCGACATCCTCGCCGAGCTGGAGAAGATCAGGCAGCGCACTCTCGGTAGTGAACAGAGCGGCGAGCAGGCCGGCAACAAGGGTGCCGACGCAGCAGCGCCGCAGAGTGAACCGGCCGCGCCCGCCGCCCACTCCACCAATGGCAAGCGTGAGATCGACCAAGAGTTCCGGTTCGAACTCGCGAGGGACAGTTTCAGCAGAGCTCGTCGCTGCTCGATCACCCTCAAAGTCGAGGACGGCGACCAGCAGGTCGTGGACTCCTTCGTCAAAGACATCGAGCTCGAGGACACTGAAGCCATAGATCAGCTTCTCCTGCGCCTGAGTATCGCGATGAAGGCCGCGCAGAAGTGACCTGCTGGCCAGGGATGGAACTCGAGAGTGAAGTGGCTCCGGAGAGCGGCTGACCGCCGCGTGCTTGCGGTCGCGACAGCATCGAGGATGCGAACTTCCTTCCGACGCTCGTCACCGGCAGGTGGCGCGTGAGGTGCCCCTTCTGCGGCGAAAACGATGACCGAGTCGTCGACTCGCGAGAGAGCAAAGACGGAATCACGATCAGGCGACGGCGAGAATGCCTGAAGTGCGAGCGACGATTCACCTCCTACGAACAGATCGAAGAGATCGCCTATCGGGTGATCAAGTCCGACGGCAGTCGCGAGGAGTTCAGTCGCAGTAAGCTGCTCGCAGGCCTTCTGAAGGCATGCGAAAAGCGGCCTGTCTCCCTCAAGGCGCTCGAGGAGACCGTCGACGAGGTCGAGACTCTTCTGCACGGTCGAGAGGAGCGCGAGATCGCGACAAAAGAGATCGGCGAACTCGTCATGGAACGTCTCCGCGGCATGGACCAGGTCGCCTACGTCAGGTTTGCTTCGGTGTACCGGCAGTTCGAGCACATCGACGCCTTCGTCGATGAGCTTCGGCGACTCCTCGACAATCGCAGCTGACGTCTCAGTACCGACTCTGCCGTCGAGTATCCTCAGCGGCACGTTCGCACCACGGCGCCGAAGGCTCGCGACGGCTGACAGACGACTGACTCTGTTCCGCCAACCCACTGCGCCAGCCAGGCCGCCGGAGTTGCGACCGACACGACTGAGCCGAGTACCGAGATGACCTTCCCCGAAGACGACGCGTTCGACCCTGCATCGATACCGGACATTCTTCCGGTCCTGCCACTCAAGGACGTCGTCGTCTTTCCCTACATCATCGTGCCGCTTTCGATCGGTCGCGAGTCGAGCGTGCAAGCCGTCGATCGGGCTCTCGGCGAGGGACGCGTCATTCTCCTCGCGCCGCAAAAGGATCCGGAACTCGAGGAGCCAGGCAAGGCAGAAGACTTCCACGAGATCGGAACCGCCGCTCTCATCATGCGAATGCTCAAGCTTCCCGATGGCCGCATCCGAATCCTGGTTCAGGGCCTGTGCCGCGCGCGGCTCGAGCACCTCGGGCAGAGCGAGCCCTACCCTCTGGCCAAGATCACCGTGCTCGACGAATCTGACGACACCACGGGCATCGAAACAGAAGCCCTCGTTCGCAGCGTCAAGGACGATCTAGAGAACGCCGTCAATCAAGGCAAGAGTCTCTCGTCCGAAGTCATGGTGATCGCGGCCAACCTCGAAGACCCGGGTCGCCTGGCGGATCTGGTAGCGAGCAATCTCGAGCTCACACTCGAACAGGCCGAGGGGGTCCTCGCCGAGCTCGAACCTCTCGCACGCATCCGGCGAGTCCACGCCATGCTGGCTCGCGAGCTCGAGCTCCTGGGACTCAAGCACGAGATTGCTTCCCAGGCTCGCGGAGAGATCGACCGCGGACAGAGAGAGTACTTCTTGCGCCACCAGCTCCGAGCCATCCAGGAAGAGCTCGGCGAGGCAGACGAGGTCGGCGAGGAGGTCGGTCGCTATCGTGCAACCGCCGAGAAGAAGGGCCTGAGTGAAGAAGCAGAAGTCGAGCTCGAGCGACAGCTGAGGCGTCTCGAGCGAAGCCAGCCCGACAGCGCCGAGGGCTCGGTGATTCGTTCTTATCTCGACTGGCTCACCGGTCTCCCCTGGACGACGCGGAGCGACGACAACCTCGACCTCGCCAACGCTCGCGAGGTCCTCGACGAAGACCACTTCGGGCTCGAGCGCGTCAAGGAGCGCATCATCGAGTACCTGGCGGTCAGGAAGCTCAACCCGTCCGTCAAAGGTCCGATTCTCTGCTTCGTCGGCCCTCCGGGCGTGGGCAAGACCTCTTTGGGCCGGTCAGTCGCCCGCGCACTCGGCCGTAAGTTCGTGCGTTTGTCTCTGGGCGGCGTGCGTGACGAGGCTGAGATCCGTGGGCACCGACGGACCTACGTGGGCGCGCTTCCTGGTCGGATCCTCCAGGGGATCCACCAGGCCGAGACGTCGAACCCGGTGTTCATGCTCGATGAGATCGACAAGCTCGGTAGCGACTACCGAGGCGACCCTTCCGCCGCGCTCCTCGAGGTCTTGGATCCCGAGCAGAACGGCAGCTTCCGCGACCACTTCCTGGGTCTCGAGTACGACCTCTCCGGTGTCATGTTCATTACGACTGCAAACCAGCTCGAGCCGGTTCTCCCAGCGTTTCTCGATCGCATGGAGATCATCAGGATTCCCGGCTATTCGCGAGACGAGAAACTCGCCATCGCCCGCCGACATCTCATTCCGAAGCAGATCGCCGAGAACGGACTCGAGGACCCCCAGATCCGCTTCACCGGCGCGGCGCTGGACAAGATCCTCGAGGACTACGCAAAAGAGGCTGGGCTCCGAAACCTCGAACGAGAGATCGCCTCGATCTGTCGCAAGGTCGCCGTCCAGATCGTGGGCGGTCGAGATCGTCCGACCCGAGTCGACGCCCGCAAGGTCGAGACCTGGCTCGGGCCACCGAGACACTTCAACGAAGAGCTTCTCGATCAAGATCGAATCGGGGTCGCGACCGGTCTCGCCTGGACGTCTGCGGGTGGGGACATTCTGCTGATCGAGGTGGCCGCCCTACCCGGAGAAGGCAAGCTCGTCCTGACGGGGCGGCTGGGCGACGTCATGCGCGAGTCGGCACAAACCGCCCTCAGCTTCGTCCGTTCGTGGGCCGCAAAATCGGTCGACAAGAAGTACTTCAGGTCGCACGACTTCCACGTTCACGTCCCGGCCGGCTCGGTTCCCAAAGACGGTCCCTCGGCCGGAATCGCCATTGCCACGGCTTTTGCGTCGCTGGCCTCGTCGCGACCCGTCGATCATCGGCTCGCCATGACGGGCGAGCTCACGCTGCGCGGCGAGATACTGCCGATCGGCGGTTTGCGCGAGAAGGTGCTCGCGGCAGCGCTGTCCGGGGTTCAGACGGTTCTGCTGCCGGCTACCAACCGTCGGGACCTCGAAGAGGTGCCGAAGCCTCTTCGCAAGCAAGTCGACCTGCGCCTGGTGAGTGAGATGTCGGAGGTGTTGGAGCTCGCCCTCGTCTCCTGAGTCGTCGCCGCTTCGTCCATCGCCATGAGCTGCGGTCCAACCCATGCGTGAGCAAGAGCTGGTCAGATGGCTGAGTCGTCGCAATCCCGCGATTGGTGACGACACCGCCGAGCTCGCCCTGCACGGTCGCCAGGTCGTCACGGTCGACAGCCAGATCGAAGGGATTCACTTTCCCGCCGGACTCGACGAGGCGCTCATCGCCCGCCGTCTGGCCCGGGTCAATCTCTCCGACATAGCGGCTTCGGGCGCTCAGCCGAGCCACGCACTTTGCACGCTGGCCGCACCGAGAGACTTCGACCATCGTCGCTTCCTGGACACGCTCGTGCAGGAGGGCAAGACCTACGGCTTCGAGCTCGTGGGCGGCGACTCGACGACCGCATCCACCGTCGCCACGTCTCTGTCGCTGATCGGCACGCTCGACCGCCACACGCGCTTCGTTGGGCGAGGCAACGGTGAGCCGGGAGACGTCGTGTGGGTGGGTGGGCCGTTGGGAATGGCGGGGCTCGGCCTGTATCTGCAGCAGCATCTCGGCATCGAACTCTCTAGAGGGCGACAGGTGAACGTCCCCCGACAGCTGGCCAAACACGCTGCCACGGTTCGAAGAGCCGTGCTGACCCATCGCCTTCCGCAGCCTCAGCTAGAGCTCGGTCGTTGGCTGGGGCGACGGAGGCGCGTAGCAGCCATCGACGTTTCTGACGGTCTCGGGAAAGACCTGGGAAGGATGTGCGAGGCCGGCGGGCACGGGGCTGTCGTCGATGCAGCCTCCTTGCCGCTCCCTCGATCTGCCAAGCAGCTCGCCGAGGCGATCGGACTCGATTCTTTGGAGCTCGCCACGGGTGCCGGCGAAGACTACGTCCTCCTCTTCGCCTTGCCGCGCAACGTCCGCCCGCCGGCTTCGCTGGGCGCTACTGCCATTGGCCACCTCACCGAGACAACCAGAGTCCTCTTGGACACCGGCACCGAACTTCGCGATGTGAGCAACGCCGGCTACGACCACCTCGAGTGATCGGGGTCCAGCCTGGCTGCTGATCCGAGCGCCTAGGTGCCGAGCCCACTCGGCCAACGGATGAAGAAACCGCCGGCCCAGACGATGTCCTGGTCATAGTCGGTGGCGATGAACGGACCCGCCACGTACGAGTCGTCGTCGAAGACCCCGTCGCCAGCGCTGGAGCGAATCCCGATGGGCATCGCGGACTCCATGGACGGGGTCGCGCCGAACTCGAAGAGCTGGCCCCACGCGTCGGTAGCCGGGACTTCTGAGGAGTACTGCGGTATCAAATCGTCTCGTAACTCTCCGAACGGACGCTCGGTAAACGTGGTCCAGTCCAGCTCGACGTTGACCTGCCCCGCAGCAGCCGCTCCGACCTGGTCGGTCAGCCAGGAGAACCAGGCCGTCCCCGTGTGCTTCATGTCGGACATGGTCCGCTTCTGCTTCGCCTTCTGAAGGGCATCGATGAGATTGGGAATCAGCAGCGCTGCGATCAAGCCGACGATCGCAACCACGATCAACAACTCGACGAGCGTGAAACCCGCTGCCGATCGATCTCTCGAAACGCGGAAGCGATCTCTGAACCACGCGAGTACAGTCATTCCGAATCCCCTTTCGGATGCAGGACAATCGCCCCAAACACTCGAAAATCAAGCAAGTCGAATGCCACGGCCAAAGCCGAGCCTGGGCGGCTCAGAGACCCTGATCGAGGTGTCGTTTTTTGGCGCCTCGACCACACATCGGCACTAACTGTGACAACACTTGTCACAGCAGCGCTCGTCCGGCGATGACCCTCGCGCTAGCCGCTCACAAACCGTACTGTTTCACCAGGTACGACAGGGCCTGACGCGTCAAACCGAGACGGCGCGCTGCGGCGGCCCGGTTCCCCTGACAGGCCGCAAGCTCGGACGCTAGCCGCTCTCGCTTCAATCGATCGAGCCAGTCGTGCCAAACACCGAGCACCGGGGCTGAGTCCGGAAGCTTCAGGTCACCCACGTCGATGACACTTTCAGCCACGGCAGCAGCCCGCGCAACGACCGCTCGGAGCTGGCGGACGTTGCCCGGCCACCGGTGTCTCGCCAGCAGCGCCAGGGCTGACTCGGTGAACGCAACGTCAGCACCCACCGTGCCGCTCCCTGCCTCCGACTTCAGGAAGTACTCGGCGAGCAGCACGATGTCGTCGCCCCGCTGACGAAGTGGTGGCAACTCGCAGATGGCCACCGCGAGTCGATAGAACAGGTCCTCGCGAAATCGACCCGCAGAGACGCACGACTCGAGATCGCGATGGGTGGCCGCGACGACCCGTACATCGACCCGCCTCGCTCGACTCTCTCCTACCCGCCTGACCTCACCTTCCTGCAGCACTCGGAGCAGCATCCCTTGTGCGGCCGGTGCCAGATCACCGATCTCATCGAGAAACACCGTCCCGCCACGGGCCGACTCGAAGACCCCGGCGCGGTCTCGGTCGGCGCCTGTAAAGGCACCTCGCACGTGTCCGAAGAGCTCCGACATGAGCAGGGACTCGGTCAGAGCGGCGCAGTTGACGGCCACGTACGGCCCGTCACGGCGCGAGCTCCGATCGTGGACAGACCTCGCCGCCTTCTCTTTCCCCGTTCCAGTCTCGCCGAGAATCAGAATCGGCAGCTCACGGGCTGACAATCTGAGCAAGTCCTCATAGAAGCCCACGAGCGCCGGCGACTGTCCGACGACCCCTTCCGGGAGACCCGGGACGGACTGGGGCACTACGCTGCCCGGGGCCCCGCTTCGGGAGGAACGTCCACAACGATCCGCGACGAGTCGAACGAGACACCGCGTCAGAGCGTCGATGTGATCGGCTCGCGCCGTCCACGTCCCATCGGGAGTCTCGATCTCGAAGCCCTGTCGCCCCCCGACGCCGGGTACGACGACCTCGTCACCAGCCCGAGACGAGCGAAGGAGCCTGAGATCCTCGAGGCCAATGTCGGTGAAGAGGGACC
>JANQPS010000531.1 GCA_028285365.1 Thermoanaerobaculia bacterium
GAAGAGGTCGCCAGCCGTCTGGGGACCCGAGGACAGGAACTGCATTTGACGGCACGGGGTATCGACCCGTCACCACTCATCGCTCGCCAGCCGCCGGCGGCGCTACGCGAATCGCTCACGCTCGAGTGGCCAGTGGTCAATCTCGAGCCGTTTCTGTTCATTGCCCGCACGGCTCTCGAGCGTCTCTGCCAACGACTCGATGCACGCGGCCTCGGCTGCAAGCGCCTCGAACTGAGCCTGCAGCTCGAGCCCGACGGTTTCTTCGAGCGCAGCATCGAGCTGCCCTCACCTACTCGTGAAGCCCGCACCCTCCTCACCCTGCTGCGGCTCGACCTCGAAGCCCACCCTCCCGGCTCACCGGTGATCGGCTTCCAGTTGAGTGCCCAGCCCGACACCCCGAAGCTTGCACAGATGTCACTTCTCGGACCATCGTCGCTCTCACCCGATCGCCTCGCTACCACCATTGCTCGCCTGTTCGCCATTCTGGGGCCCAATCGCGTGGGCTCCCCCAGACTCGCCAACGGTCACGACCCGAGTCGACTGGAACTCGTCGAGTACGTACCGCCACCATCTCCCAAGATCCGCACGCGCGTCGAACCTGGACGTGGTCTCTTGGCTGTTCGCGTGCTCAGGCCCGCCGTCGAGCTCGAAGTCATCACCAACGAACCTGCACCCGACCCCGTTTCGTCTCGGCCGAGCACATCACCCTCTGAGGTCGCCGAGCCGTCGGTCATGGACCCTTCGTCACGAGATTCTGGCGTCACCCACAGTCAGGGCATCGAAGGTCTGGACCGACAGAACGGCCTGTTCAGACGCAACCCGCGCTTTTGCTACCAGCCACTCGAGATCAATGCTCTCGTCAGCGAAAAAGGCAAGCCAAAAATCCAGGGCACGGTTCGCATCGCGTCGGGCCCCTGGGAGCTCGAGGAGAAGTGGTGGTCGGAGAACCGCACGGAACGCGACTACTGGGATGTCGAGCTGAGTGACGGTGCCATCTATCGCCTGTACCGCGACCGAAGTACCGGCGACTGGTTCGCAGATGGGATCTACGACTGAAGAGCAGGCGAGCCGGACGTCTCGAGAGCGTCAGACATCGTCGTCATCATCGTCTCCGTCGTCGACGCCGCTGCGCCCCGCCTCGAGCAGCTCGATCACGGCCTCGTGCTCATTCTCCCTGGCGAAGTCCACGGGACTCTTGCCCTCGTGATTCGAGATCCGAGGGTCAGCGCCGCGTTCGAGCAGTAGCCTGACGAGCGCCACGTTGCCGTGCATGGCCGCAGACATCAGGGCCGTCGAGCCTCCCTCCTGCTGAGCGTTGGGATCGGCGCCGGCGCGCAGCAGCAGACGACAGATCTCCACCGACTCGGCCGCCGCCGCACTGTGCAGCGGCCTGAGAACCGACGGGTTCTGGGTGCTCACATTCGTGGGTGCACCGCGACTGATGAGCAGCTGCGCGGCTGCGGGCTGAGAGAAGAATGCCGCGTAGTGCACCGCCTGGAAACCGTCGGCCGAGAACTCACTCAGTCGATTCGGGTCGGAGTCGACGCACGTACTCAGGCGGTCGACGTCGCCAAGACTCGCCGCCTCGAAAACGTCGAGCTTCTTCAGCTTGCGGTTGCGCAGCATCTGGGCCAGTGCCGGTTGCCGGTGATACAGCGCCTGCATCAAGAAGCTCACTCCGGAGGCATCTCGTGCATCCGCAAGATCCGGCTGCTCACTCAAGAGCGTCGCAACGCTCTCCTGATCACCCTGCTGTATCGCCTCGAACAACTGTTCGCTCATCTGTATCCCTCTCGAACGTCTCGTCCCACCTCGAAGCGTTCTACCCAACTCTACCCACCACGGATTCGAATTCCAGTCATGGACGTGTCGAGCCTCCGCCAAACCCCAGCGCAACGCCGGCTCGCAGCGACCTCGAAGGGCCCGGGAAACCCGCCTGAGTCTCGTAGTCGTCGTCGACGAGGTTCTCGCCACGCAGCCAGAGTCGCCATCTGGTGCTAGCCTGCCAAGACGCAGCAAATCCCCAGATGCCGTAGTCGGAGAGCGTCACTGGCGAACCAAGCGGCACCTGTTGATCCAGTGACTCACCGCTGGCGACGAAGTCCAGAGCAAGCAGCAGGTCGGCACGCGGTCGCCACCAGGCACGCGCCGAGCCGAACCACTCCGGGCGACGCAGGAGCTCTTCTCCCGTCGCCCGGCTCTCGACGTCCTGAACCGTCAGGCTGACGTCCACACCACCACGCTCGGCCACCTGCCATCCCAGATCCCCAACAATCCCGCGAGCACGAACCCGATCGCGATTGACCAACTGGAAGGTCGTAAAGTCGAAGTCGATCAGATCTTGGTAGCGCGCCTCGTAGAACGAGATCTCACTGCTGAGGGCGCCGCTCGCGGATTGCCACCGAAGACCAAGCTCTGCCGACTCGCTGGTCTCAGGCTCGAGATCGGGATTGCCTCCCAAGGCACGGGGACTCGACAGCGCGTAAAAGGACGGCAGCTTGAAGGCCGCTCCCACGACAGCTCGGACCGTCAGCGATGCGTCTCCGGGGCGCCACGAGATCCCGAGCCTCGGACTGAGCTCGCCGCCGATGTCCTCCGGATCGTCGTAGCGCAAGCCCAGCTCGGTCGTCAGACTCCCGCCCCCAGGGGTCGACCGTCGCATTCCTTCCACGAAGATCCCGGTCTGGCTGCGGTCCGAAGCGTAGTCGCCCGGAAGCGCACCACCCAGAAAGTCCGGGAGCAGCAGGAGGCTCGAATTGGTGCCGTCCTCACGCTCGAAGTCCACGCCCGCACCGAAGAACGATTGCGCAAACGACCGTGTCGACGACCACGAGCCCCGCTGGCGCTCGAACTCCGTCAGCTCCGTTCCGGGCGGAATCTGCGGTGGGATCGCCGGGCTCAGCCGGTCCAGCTCCTGCCGAGAGGCCGCCACCTGCAGCCGATGACGCCAGCTGGTCTGCGCGAGCTCCCAGAAGATCCCTAGGCTCTCCTCGTCTCGATCGGACGAGCGCAGCTCACCGGTACCCAGCAGCGGTCCTCCAGAACCTTCGGTGTAGTCCAGGACGTCTGACGAAGCCCACCGGCCCCGCACGCCGAGCGAGCCGGTCTCCAGGTCGCGGTCCCAGGTGACGCTGCCGGTCAACAGCTCGAAATCACTGTCTCCGACCCGCTCGCTCTCTGCGCT
>JANQPS010000585.1 GCA_028285365.1 Thermoanaerobaculia bacterium
TCTGCTTGATCTTGTCGAACCGGCCGTCTTTGCCGCTCGCCCTGACTCGCTGGAACAGGAACGTCCCGAGACGCAGGGCCCAGACGGAGACGGCGGCGGTGAGGAGGATCGACCTCAGATCGTAGGCGCCCACGAGAACGAGAGCGATGACGGGGACGCTGATGTTGGTCGCGGCGCCAGTGAGGTCGAAGTAGTGCTCGGTTTTGGCGATGAAGGATGGAACGAAGACGATCCACTGAACCAGAAACGCCAGGCCGGCGCACCACCAGAGGATCGGGTAGCCCGCGAAGGTGGAACCGCCGACGGAGCCGGCCCAGGCGATTCCAGCCGCGACCGACAAGGTTGCGATCAGAGAGACGAAAGGCAGGACGCCGGAAGGTTTGCTCCGGGTCGTGTGACGCGAATCGCGCGACGCGGTGGCATCGGGCGCGGATGAAGCGGTGCTCTGAGCCATGGCGGCCTCCGCTCGAAGATGTCTGGGGAATCGTTGAAGGCTAGCAGGCGGTTTCGCCTGATCCGTAGACGTCTTCGTGGGTGACGCCCGGCTCGGATGTCGAAGGCTCGGGGTCGTGTCGGCTGCGAGCGTGCGTTGCTGACTCGTGCGGCCCGCGTCCAGGCCCGGTCGTCCCTGTCAGTTGATGAGCTCGCTCTCCTCCGACGGGGTGGCCTCAGTCGAGTCGCCGGTGTCTCCGACGCTGGCGAGCGACTCCTCGAGCGCCCATCGCTTGCGGATACGCAGCGTCTTCTGCCTGCGTCGCATGGCCGCGATCAGCGCAAGGCCGGTGATCATCAGCCAGAGACTCCCCGAGGACGCAAGAGCGGGAATCCATCGGTGCCAGAGGAGCGCAACGCGTCGCCAGCGTCGTTCGGAGCTTTCGAGAGAGGTGCCGGAGGCGGTGAGCCAGGCATCTTCCAGGCTGTCGCCGCTGCCGAGCCGATCGAGAAGGCGAGCCGGGAAATCGGGACCGTAGCGTCGCTTCGACCAGCGCAGGAAGTCGAACGACGCGGCGTAGGCGCGTCGAGCACGACCGGCCGAACCGGCGAAGTCGCGATCGAGCTGGTCCAGTGAAGGGAGGCCGCCGGTCAAGACGGCGAGCGAGAGTGTGCGGCTGTCGCGAAACCCCCAACGATCGCCGGAGAGGGTCGCGATGCCTTCGCTGAGCCACCTGGGCAGATCCGGTGCGGTCGTTTCGCCAGTGTGGGTCGCGTCGTGGATCAGAAGGTGGGCAATCTCGTGGGCCAGCACCGAGGTCGAGTCGTCGTGGGGATAGGTCTGAGTCAGAGCGAGACGGACCGCACCGACACGTCGTGCGGCGATCATAAAGCCCGCTGCCCAGGGCGGTGCCTGGCGGTCGAGTGAGAGCCAGGGCTCCTCCAATCGACCCGTGGGGATCAGGACGATGACAAACGGCGCTCTCGCCTCGCCGATCTCGCGCTCAAGGACCGGCAGCATCTCCTCGGCGGCCGTAGCGAGGCGGCGTAGCTCGACAGCGAGGTAAGGGGGAGCTTGGAGTTTGAGGGCGCCGACTTCGATGGTCGTGATCTGGGCCTGACCCGGAGGCGTGTACGCCACCAGTACCAGCAGGACGAGGAGGACTTCGCGGAGGCGCTGGAAGCCTGGGGTGATCAGGACGGCGTTGAGGAGGGAGGAAGAAGACGACTTCTGGTCGTACGGTTTCGGATCACATGACGGCGGCGACGGGCAAGAGCTCGATCTTGTGGAGATCGGGTCGAGGTCCTTCACCTTCGGCTCAGGATGACCAGCTGAAGTTTGCGCAGCTCTGGGTAGCTGGACTCGGGCCAATCCGACTTCGTCGCCTTCGTGACACTTCATCCTGCAAAGTATGAACCCAGCGGCGCGCTGCGGTCGCCCTTCTCGAAGCTACTGTTCGGCCAAGGCCAAAGCCACCAGTTCGTTCTCGTGATCGGGGCCGCTGACTGGCATGACGATGTATTGCCGCCCGTCATGCATGTAGGTCATCGGGGCGCCAGAGACGCCGGCCGGTAGCTCGATCTCCCAGAGCATGTCTCCGTTGGTCTTGTCGTAGGCGCGAAACATGGGACTGCCGCCCCAAGGTTGTACGGACATCGAAGGGGTTCCGTCGGCGACGAAGAGGAGGGTCTTCGTGACGAGTGGCGAGACACGGCCGGGTTGGCCGAGCTTTGGAAGGTCGAGACCCGCGAGCGCCGGATGGTCGCGCGGTCCGTCGCCGTTGGGCACCATCCACAGGTGCACGCCGGTGTCGAGATCGATGGCGGTGATGCGACCGTACGGAGGTTTGGTGATGGGCAGGCCGTTCGGCAGCATCGTCCAGGCGTAGCCATCGGCTTCCGAGAGATCGACGCGATAGCGCAGGTCGGAGCGGGCGGGATCCGGCGGCGGTCTCAACCCCATGATCGCGGGCGCAGTGACCGAAGGAACGAACAGGACGTTGGTCTCGGGATCGAGTCCGATGCCGTTCCAGTTCGTACCGCCGACCGGTCCGGGTGACTGGATCGTCGGTCGAGCGTCGTCGACTCCCTCGATGAGAGTCGGGGGCAGGAAGATCGGGCCGATGTGGTACTGCGACACGTACTCGAGTGCCATGGCGCGCAGCTCGGGCGTGAAGTCGATGAGGTCGTCGTGGCGCAGACCCTGCAGGTCATACGGCAGTGGCCATGTCGGAAAGGGTTGTGTGGGCCATGCCACTTCGCCGGGGACGTCGGAAGGCGGTACGGGCAGCTCCTGGATGGGCCAGACGGGCTCGCCACTCTCGCGATCGAACACGTAGAGGAAAGCCTGCTTGGACGGCACGGCAACCGCCTTGATCGGCTGACCGTCTTTGACGATGTCCGCAAGGACAGGCGCCGCCGGGAAGTCGTAGTCCCAGAGACCGTGATGTACCGCCTGGAAGTGCCAGCGGCGCTCACCTGTCTCGAGGTCGAGCGCCAGCACGGACTCGGCAAACAGACCGGCACCGAGGCGATGGCCGCCGTACCAATCGTTGCTCGGTGTGCTCGTGGCGGCGTAGATGGCCCCGAGCTCGGGATCGCAGCTCATCCACGTCCAGACGTTGGCGGCACCGGTGTAATCGGCAGAACCGTCTTCCCAGGTGTCGTAGCCCAGCTCGCCCTTGCGAGGGATGAGGTAGAAGGTCCACTTGCGCTCGCCGCTCGTGGCGTCGTAGCCGCGGATGATGCCCGGGGCGTTCTTTTGCTGCGACCAGGCGTCCCGCTCCGAGTTGCCCAGGACGATGGTGTCGTTGCAGATCAGGGGAGCCGAAGACCACATGAACTGGCGTCGGCGCTCACCGTTGCCCAGGTCGAGGAGGTCGACGCGTCCGCCGTCGCCAAACGCCGCGTCGAGCCGACCCGTGCTCGTGTCGAGCGCAAACAGCTCGGTGCCACTCAGGTAGACGAGCCGCTCGAGGCCGTCGTCGCCTCTCCAGATCGTGCCCGAGCGGACGCGGCCGAGAAAGCGCGGCGGCTCGGAGTCCGACCAGGGGTCGAAGTACCAGAGCATTTCGCCAGTTGCTGGATCGGCGGCGGCAGCGACGCCCTGTCCGGTCGTGAACAGCAGGCGCCGAGCCGACTTGAGCGGTGTCGATTGGAGGACCTCGGAGACCCGAAGGGTGTCGTGTTGGGCCGCCGCCCCGTACTCGATGGACTTCCAGCGCCAGACGATCTCGAGTCGGTCGACGTTCGAAGCGTCGATCTGGTCGAGAGGAGAGTACTTGGTACTCGCTGTATCCGACGCGTAGTGGAGCCAGTCGGTGCTGGCAGGCTGCTGAGCACTCGCCAAAGCTGGACCTGGGAAGCCAGTACGGCCAAAAAGGCCAAAGAAGAGAACGACACCCATGGCGAGCCCGACGACTCCGGCGCGCGCGGGGGCTACCGCGGTGAGAAGGGGGCGCTGGACGTGCGACGTCCCAGGCCGCCGGGTGATGGCAGGAGCTGGCACCATGACGGATCCTCGGTTGACTTGACGGTGGCGTGAGCGGGGAGAGATCGACTCTAGCTCACGGCTCTAGGCCCGCCTCCATTCGCCGCCCGGGCACCATTGCCATCTACCTCGATCGTTTCAACACGCGGCCAGCCAGTCTCGAGCGGGTACTCGACGACGTCCAGGGTCTTGTTGCCGGCAACAGTCTCGGTCCGACTCGCGTGGTCGTGGCGAGCCTTCTCGACCTGGTCCCCGTCTACCAGGCGAGCTTTTCGGGAAACGTCTGCTCGATGAGTCGTTCGTAGTACGGGCGCAACTCGGCGACGTTGGGTGGGGTGGGAGTTTTCGAGTAGAGGTCGTACGGGTTGAAGGCACGCACCCACGACATCATGTCGCGATCGCTGTCGCTCATCAGGTGGTCGTAGGCGCACTCTCGGTGGCCGGCGTAGAACGAGTGGTAGCGAATCATGGCGAGACCTGGTGCCGGAAGGTAGTCCTTGACGACGTGGTAGAGGTACTCGTCGTGCCCCCACGACATGTCGACCTCGTCGATCCCGCAGCCTTCGCTGTAGACGCCGAGCGCAGTCGAGTACTCGGGTTGGTGGCTGTCGGGGTTCTCATCGAAGAACTCCGGATAGACGATGCGTTCTGAGAAGCGACAGCCGACCGGGAAGGTGTCACCCACGACCGCCCACTGCGGTTCTCCCCACAGACAGAGGATCTTGCCGAGGTCGTGGATGAGTCCGGTGAGCACGAACCATTCGGGGTGCCCGTCGGCGCGGATCGCTTCGGCGGTCTGCAGGCAGTGTTGAAGCTGGGAAAGCTCCGTGTCGGGATCCGAGTCGTCGACGAGAGTGTCGAGAAACTCGAGCGCTTCCCAGATGCCCATGCTAGCGCGGTCGAGAGTCAAGAACTCGGCCTTCTTGGCTTTGACGAAGTCGACCGTCTGGTGGGTGTGGTTCAAGCGGTAGAACTCGCGAACGCCGTCGCGCTCGGTCTCTTCGTAGTTGCGGTAGTCGTCACGCCGTTTGGCGCCTGGCCCGTCGGACTCGGGGTAGACCTTCTCGACGAAGTCTTCCCAGGCGTCGAGATCGGCGAGCGGGTTGTTCGGAGCGTGGTCGTCGCGGGTCATGGGTGGCTCCAGCTACCTTGAATTCCGATGGGTTGTTTTGCGAGGGGTTGCGTCGAATCAGTTGGCGGCTGAGGAACCGGGCGCAGTGCCGGAGTCTAGGCACGTGCTCGCGTCGAGCTGCGTGCAGACGTCGAGCCCGGTGTAGACGACGGGGGCCACACTCTCTCCGCTCGCGAGCCGCCGGAGCATGTCGAAGGCCTGGCGGCCCATTTCGTAGGGCCGCTGGCCGACTTGAGCGTGACTGTGACCCTGGCCAAGCAGCTCCATCTGGATCGGCAAGGTGTCGGCAACAATGACGATCGTGTCGTTCGACGTGATGCGATCGGCGTAGCGTTCGGCGACCTGTCGGTAGGCCTGGCCAGCGAACTGCGGGAAGCCACCGGTCGCGACGAACGCGTCCAGCTCCGGCTCACGCGCCAGCAGGTCGGCCAGCTGCTGCACGGCGAGGGGGAAATCGTCGTTGGAGTACAAGGGACAGCCGTCGACTTCACTCCAGCCTGAAGAACCGTCGAGGCGGGGTCCGGGGGCGTCGTCGGACGAGCTGCCGCGCAGCGTGTCGCGAAGCCCCTGCATGCGTTCGTTGTGGTTGGCGGCCGCCGGTCCGCCCGACTGAATGCAGAGCGTGCCGCCGTCGGGCTTCAGGGTCATCAGGACCTTGGCCTGCTCGACACCGATGTCGCGGTTGAGCGTACCGACATAGGAGGCGCGCAGTTGGTGATGCTCCTCGAGGAGATCGGAGTCCCACGTGATCACGGGAATTCCGGCCTCCTGGGCACGCTCCAGGGCTCGCGCCATGGCGGGAGCATTGGACGGCGCTACGGCGATGCCGTCCACCCGCCTCGTGATCAGGTCCTGGACGATCTGTACCTGTTCCTGTTCGAGATGCTCTCCGGGACCGATATAGAGACAGTCCGCTTCGGGAGTTTCGGCGGCAGCGTCGATGCAACCGTCGCGGGCCAGGTCGAAGAAAGGATTGTTCATCGCCTTGGGGACGAGCGCGAAGGTCTGCGTGCTGTCGTCGCCGTCGCCTGGTGCGCAGGCGACCAGCGTCAGCGCAACCAGCATCAGTGCCAGAGTCGAGGCGCAGCAGAGAAGGGGCTGAGGTGTGCTCACGAGTGTCTGTTCCTTCGCAGGTCGAGGAGGACGGCCGCGATGATGAGCAAGCCGACAAACGTACCCTGCCAGTAGGGGTCGACTCCGATCAAGAGGAGGCCGTTGCGAACGATCTCGATCAGGGCAGCTCCGATGAGGGCTCCGGGAGCGCCACCTTCGCCGCCCATGAGGTGCACTCCGCCGATCACCGTCGCAGCGATGACGCGCAGCTCGTAGCCTTGACCCAGGGCATTGGTCACCGAGCCGAGCCAACCCACCATCAAGATGGCTGAGAGCCCCGCCATGCCGCTCGAGAGGAGATAGGCGAAGAGTTTGGTGCGTGCGATGGGAACGCCCACGCGGCGCGCTGCGTCTTCGTTGCCGCCAATCGCGTACAGGTGGGTTCCGAATGACGTCCATCCGAGGACGGCCCAAAAGATGGCGGTGGCGACGAGCGCTGCCCACACCGGGTTGGCGAGACCGAGCGTGGTTCCGCCGCCGAGCGCCAGAAGAGTGTCTTCGGCAGGCCCGAACTCGTAGACCATCTGGTTGTCGGAGACGACGAGCGCCAGCGATCTGGCAATGGCGAGCATGGCGAGAGTGACGACAAAAGGAGACAGCCGCAGGTAGGCGACGAGGGCTCCGTTGACGAGCCCGCAGAGCAGTGCAACGCCCAGCCCGGCGCCCACTCCGACGGCCAGGGGTTGCCCCGCGTTGAGCGCCAGGGCCGTGACGACCGCCGAAAGTCCCATGACCGAGCCCACGGAGAGATCGATCCCGGCAGTCAGGATGACCGCGGTCTGGCCGAGCGCAACGAGGGCGATGAAGGCGAGGTTGCGAGAGACGTTGAAGAGGTTGTCGCCGGTCGCGAAGGTCGACGTGCCGACGCTCAGCAGGGTCATCAGCACCACGACTGCCGCCAGGATCCAGAGAGTCTGTCGGGAGACCTGTCGCATCTCAGCTCGTCTCCTCGAGCGACTCGATGGCGCCGGTGATCAGCCCGGTCACCTCTTCGGTCGACGTTTGCGCGATATCAGTTCGCGCCACGAGCTGGCCGCGCCTGAGAACGGCGATGCTGCTGCAAACCCCGAAGATGTCCTGCATGCGGTGGCTCACGAGGATCACCGCGATACCGGTTTGGCTCAGGCGATCGATGAGGGACAACACCTCTTCGACCTGGGAGATGCCGATCGCCGCGGTCGGCTCGTCGAACAAGACGACGCGCGGTTCGCTCAAGCGAGTGCGAGCAATCGCGACGGCTTGTCGCTGCCCCCCGGACAGGTTTCTCACGAGCTCGTCGGCCGGGGTCCGAGAGCGGAGCTCGGCGAGCAGCTCGGCGGCGCGCGCCCGCATGGCTTCGTGGTCGAGCAGATTGAACACGCCGAAGCGACGCCGGCGGAGCTCGCGGCCAAGGAAGATGTTGGCGGCGACCGTCAGGTTGTCGCACAGAGCGAGATCCTGGTAGACGGTGGCGATGCCGTGACGCAGGGCCTCGGCTGGCCCACCGAGGCGCACACTTTGACCGTCCATCGCAACTGTGCCTGCCGTCGGGAGCACGGTTCCAGCGATTGTGCCCAGGAGGGTCGACTTGCCCGCACCGTTGTCGCCGACGAGTCCGAGGACCTCGCCCGGCTCGAGGCTGAGATCGACGTCGTCGAGTGCGACGACGCCGTCGTAACGTTTGGTGACGGAGGCGAGCTGGAGCAGGGGCACGCGCCGAGGATATCGCCGCTCGGCAGCTGTGCCCTCCGTTTTCTGCCTCGAGGCTCCTCTGGCTAGCGGGCTTCGATCGGTCGCCAGTCGAGCGACTGGCCGACGTACTCAGAGGCAGGGCGAATCAATCGGCCGGTGTCTTTCTGCTCGAAGCAGTGCGCAAGCCAGCCGGCGGTTCGTCCGATCGCAAAGGTGGGCGTGAACAAGTTCTGCTCGAGACCGATCGCGTGCAGGACGAGAGCCGTGTAGAACTCGACGTTGGTGTCGAGGCGGCGTCCGGGTTTGAGCTCCCCGAGGAGGCGAAGCGCGGTCTTCTCGACGGAGGTGGCGAGCTCGTACAACCGCTGGTTCTCGCCGTCTCGAGCCAGTCGGAGCGCGGCGTCTGCCAGGACGTCGGCTCTGGGATCGCGCACCTTGTAGACACGATGGCCAAAACCCATGAGGCGCTCACCGCGGGCGAGCTTCTCACGCAGAAAGCTCTCGGCATTTTCCGGCGAGCCGATGTCGAAGACCATGTCCAGCGCCGGACCTGGTGCACCTCCGTGGAGAGGGCCTTTGAGTGCGCCGATCGCACCGACGATCGCCGAGACCAGGTCGGAGTCGGTCGACGTGATCACTCGCGCAGTGAAAGTCGATGCGTTCATACCGTGGTCGATGACCGTG
>JANQPS010000599.1 GCA_028285365.1 Thermoanaerobaculia bacterium
CGAGTTCCTGGCGGATGACTCTCTGCTCGTGCAGATCGTCTCGGCACTAGAGATGGACCCCGAAGAGAGCGCAACGACCAGCTGGGCCAACCGAAGTGAGCTGCACCGGAGCTCTCTCTCCTGCGATCCATCTGGTCTCTGCTCACTCCTGGTCGACTGACCACGGCCGACAAACAAACCGTGCAACTGGACCCTCTTCATCGAGCTGATCCAAGGTCGTGGTACCCTGCGAGAGAATCAGCCGAGCCGGATCCACTCGGCCGGTCAGCGGCGTTTCCGCGAGGCGGATGCCCGCCGGCCCGATGGGCTGAAGAAGCGAGACTCGCTCCAGGGGGACGCAATGAGCAGCGGAGTGGAACTCGTGGTGTTGGCGGCGATCGTATCGCCGCTGTGTTTGATCCTCGTTGCCGTTCTGTGGCTCGTGTCATCGATCCGCCGCGAGCCTTCGGTCCGCAATCCGAACGCACTACTCGACGGTCTCAGATGGCCATGGTGTTTCGCCGCCGTTTCGTCGCGGACGAAGCGGACTCGTACCCGCTCTATGGAATCAACGTCTGGGAAACTCCGGCCGCATACGTCGACTACACCATCGCCAACATGAAGGCCCAGGCCTCGCCTGCGACTTCAGCAGGCTGCGGCTCTCTGTTCGAGGTCAAGACTCGATCCAACGGCAACCGGGTGCGGGTGATCGTGGTCTACCACTGGAAGATCCCGCCGTACGAGATCGAGGAGTCGTCGGCTGAGTTCGAGCTCACGGGTCCCTCGTGGTTCCCGCTGATGTGGTTCAACTTCTTGAGAAACCTCGAAGCCTACAACTGGACCACGGTTCGGGAGCCACCCAACGTGGATGACTACTTCGACCAGCTCGAGACGCGATTCGGGCATTGACATGCACGCCTGACAAGCTGTTCGATCGGACGGTCTTGGATCTTGGCGATTCAGGGCCGTGGTACCTTGCGATCAGCAGTGCCGGACGTACTCGGCGCGCGGCACGGAGCCGCGCAGTGGTGTAGCCGCTAGGCGGCATCAGATCCGCGAAGAGACTGGAGGCTGCCGTGACAGCGGACGCGCTCTTTCGGGACACCAGGCAAGTTGAAGTCAACGGCACCGCCCTGGCCTATTGCGAGCAGGGAGAAGGCGAGCCCGTCGTCTTCGTTCATGGCGGACTCGCTGATCTTCGGGTCTGGCGAAGGCAGATGCCCGTGATCGGTGAGTCATACCGCGCGATCGCGTATAGCCAGCGCTACTGCCGGCCCAACGATGCAATCGATTCCGGTGCGGCGAATCCCTTCGGCACACACATCGATGACCTGGCCGAGTTTATCGAGCGCATCGGAGCCGAGCCCGCTCACGTCGTCGGGAGCTCGTCGGGTGCCTTCATCACCCTGCTTGCAGCGATCCGATATCCAGAGCGATTCCTCTCTCTCGTGCTTGCGGAGGCACCTGTCCTGTCGCTGTTCGTGAGCACGCCTCCCCGCGCGATTGAGCTGCTCAAGCTCTTCGCTACCCGCCCGCGAACGGGGATGGCCATCCTGCGGTTTGCGCTCGGTACGATCAACCCGACCACCCGAGCCTTCCGGGCCGGCGACGATGAGCAGGCCATGCAGATCTTCTTACGAGGTGTGCTCGGTGAGTGGTCGCTATCGCAACTTCCCGACGAATCCGTTCAGGTGCTGCGAGACAACATCAGCACATTGCGCGGAGGCCTGCTCTACGACGAGGTCGGGTTCCCCCGCTTCTCCACCACCGATCTGCGAAACGTCGACATCCCAGTGCTTCTCGTGACGGGCAACCGGAGCCCGGCGTTCTTCTCCAACATGACGGATCGGCTGGAAGAGCGCCTTCCGGACGTCGAGCGCGTCGAGATTCCCGACGCCTCTCATGTCATGTTCGAGGAGAACGCCTCCGCGTTCAACGAGAAGGTCCTTGCGTTTCTTCGAGCGCACGGTCGCGGAGTGACATGAGTCGCATACCCGAGCACGCCGCCCAACGACGCGTCACGGGTCGCGCGGCTACCGGTGAGGCCGCCGCCGTCGTGGTATCCTGTGTTGACTCGGGGCGTTCTGTCTGTCGGCGGCAGGTCTCCGGCGAGCGCCGACAACCGATCCGGTAGGCGGGATGGAAGCACTCTCTTTTCTCGAGACGACCACAGAGGTGGCCATCACGTTTGCCGGGTTCATCAGCATCTTCCTGGTGCTGGCCCGGCGCGACGGCTCGTTCGAGCCGAGTGTCGCGGTCGTGATCCGGCTGCTGTTGCTGGCCAGCATCCTTGGTCTTGCGCTGGCTGCGTTTCCGATCGTTCTGTCTCTGCTCGCAGTCGGCGACCCGACGCTATGGCGGGTCTCCAGCGCCGTGATGCTCCTCGTGGGCGTCGGTGTTTCGATCTATGTCTTTCGGAAGCGGAAGGTCATTGCGCCGAACGTCCTCGTTCCGATCGCCGTTCTCTTTACCTTTGCGCAGCTGGGTGTCTCTCTCTTCAACACGGTGGGATGGCCGCTCGAGCCGAGTGGCGGAATGTATGTCTTGGGGGTGTGGCTGATCCTTGGCATCGGCGCGATGAACTTCATCGACCTCGTGTTCAACCGTGTGCTCGAAGACCCCGCCGACCAATGAGCCGCTGCGGCCGATCACCTACGGCTGGGTGCTACCAACGCTGAGTGATCGACCATCGAGCGCATCCTGCAACATCAGCATCCGCCAGCCGCATAGCGAGCCGTGAGGGCGGCCTTGCAGGGCGGTAGCGAGCCGAGTCGTGGTACTGTGCTCTTCTAGACGCTGTTCTCCCAGCAACGCGGCCGCGAGCCACTGAACGGCCTTCGATGTCAGGCGGCATGCTTCACCACGCCTCGCTTCCCGTCAGCAACTTCGAGCGCTCGTGTGACCTGTATGACGCGGCTCTCGGCGCGCTCGGGTATCGCCGAGTCAGCGATGCCCCGGGCTTCGCCGGCTACGGCACCGAGGACGGACGCGACAAGTTTGCGCTCATGCAGGCCGATGCTG
>JANQPS010000608.1 GCA_028285365.1 Thermoanaerobaculia bacterium
CGGTCGCTTCACCACCCAGATCGAGGTCAGCATCGACTTCTCCGACCAGCAACTCCTGGAGAACATCAGTCTCGTCTTGGACGATCCAGAAGCGATCGGCCCGATCGACAGCGTGCGCCTGGCGGTCGCGAGCAACGAGCTCTCGATCCTCGACATCACGGTCTTCGGTACCAAGGATGTCGTCGCCCTGTTCACCGATTACGAGATCGACATCGGGAGCGAGACCGACATCTTCTCCGGCCTCCGGAACTTCACGGTCGACATCGAGCTCGTCACGAGCGCGAAGGACTGGCACTTCGAAACCAGCGCGCGATTGCTCGCCCAGGTCCCGGAGCCGGGGACGGCTGTTCTGCTGGGCGTCGGGTTGTGCTTGCTGGCGGCCCGGCGGCGGCGGCGAAACTAGGTCGGTCCCGATCGTTCGGAGCGTGTCGCCCGCGGAGATACCAGGGAGTGCCCGCACCACGTCAACCGCGCGTAGGCGCGCCGGCAGATTCGAGAGTCAGAAGTTCAGAGCCGTGTACACGCCTGTCGACCAGTAGCGCGTGCTGGTGTTGCTCTGGTCGAAGCCGTGCGTGTACCGGATGTCCGCACCGACGCTGACGCGATCGACGACCAGGAAGTCGATTCCACCACCGAAGTGGAGGCCGATATCGAGGTAGCCCGAGTTGTCCGAGGGTGGTGAGTTGACCAGGAACGCCAAGCCGATCGGTACCAAGAACGGCCGAATGCGCCCAGAGCCGAGCTCGTCGAAGCGTGCCTTCGGCGCGATGGTCACGTTGAGCTCGGTGACGGGTACATTCGTCACGACTGGTGCTCCCAGCAGGGCGCTCGTCGTCTGCACGACCGGTCTGTCCGAGAACTTCGAGAATTCGATGAAGACCTCGCCCATCAGGTTCGCGCCGGCAAGGTCGTCCATGTGGGCCGCACTCAGGTCGAGGCCCGCAGCGATGGAGAAGCCGCCCTTGTCGCTATTCGTGAAACCTTGGGCCGAAAGCGTGTCCGTGAATACCTCATTGGCCCGCGAGCTTGTCAGCGCTGAGTAGGCCGCGCGGACGAAGAGCTGGTTCGAATAGGCGGCGCCATCCTCCGCAAACGAGTCTCCGCTCGCTCCGAGAATGGAAACAGCCATGGCGGAAATCCCAACGATTGCTCGCACGATCATGTTCTCCCCCCTTGTCGACGTGCTGAGTTGGCTGCGCATGATTCGAGCCGAGCACCGGTTCCTGTCTTCGTCGTCGTCCTGACTCGGCAGCACAACGAAGTGGCGACGCTTGGTGCGGCCACTGCACCCATGGAGCTCGGCAGCCGCTCGTTGGCTACTGCAGGTGACGTGCCAAGTGGCGTGAGCACTGACCACGCCTTTGTGGTGACGAGTCTCTTCGAAGAGGCGTGCATACGCAGTGTGAGGCGGCCTGCTACGCAGACAGGGCTTCTCGACTGCTGAAGCTGCTTTGCAAAGGCCGGCGATGCAACGATGAGCTGCGCAGAACGACTCGATCAGGCCCGGTGAGACTCCGAGGGAAGCGTCTAGCCGAGCGCCAAACTGAGTCGCCTTGTCTCAGGGGTGCCTCGCCCATGTGAGGCACTCGCGTCGCTCGGTCGCCCGGCGCGGGGCGTTGCGAAGGCACCCCTCGCTCTCGAAGCGTCTCGGCTTGGCGGGGGCGATCGAGGACACTTCGGTCGAAGAGGCAAAGGCACTCCTCGACACGAACCTCTTCGGGGTCGTGGGGGTGTTTGGCGCCGTCCTGCCTGGAGCTACACGCCTTCGGTGTCGATGTCGTGTCGATCGAACGGGGCGACTTCAAGACCGACATAACCGACCGCCGCGTCTGCACCGCCGAGAGCCGAGAGTCCTCGGCCTACCGCGAGGCTTCTCGCCGTGCCGTCGCGGCGATGGAACGCGATGATCTAGTCGATGAGCGAGTTCCCGCCGCTCCGCATGCCACTCAGTGGCTCATCGTGGGCTCTGCAGTCATGGATTCGGTAGAGAGCGCCGCGTACGGCGCATCCCTCCCAGAGTGCCGACTTCTGCTTTGCGCAGCGCATGCTCCAAGCGCCTCGACCCGGTCACCCGAGCTTGGCGATCACGTTCTGGCCAAAGGCCTGGAGCATCTCGACAGGGTTGCCTTGACCCAGCGCGAAGATCGGAACGACGAGACGCTTGACACCCAGGTCGGCGAAGCGCTCGACGTCACTCAGGTCGGACGGGTTCGGTGCCCAGAACGAAGTCACCTCGATCTCGGCCGGATCGCGATCGACGTCGGCGCAAGCCTGCTCGAGCTCCTTCATGAGCGGCGCTAGTGCATCGACACTCGGCGTTGGCGCGAACCAACCATTGCCGTAGCGTGCGGTTCGTTCGAACGCCTTGCCCTTCGTGCCGCCGATCACGACCGGGAAGGGGTCCTGCACGGGTGTCGGGTGGCACTTGAACCCCGTCCAATCGATGAACTCGCTCTTGTGCTCGACGGTGTCGCCCGACCACAGCTTCCGCATGGCCTGAACGTAGTCGTCGAAGCGCGCGCCGCGCCGCTCGAACGGCGTGCCCGCCGCCTGGAACTCTTCGCGGAGCCAACCGATTCCGACGCCGAGCTCGAATCGACCGTTCGAGACGAAGTCGAGACTCGCTGCCTGTTTGGCCACGTAGAGTGGATTGGCCTGCGAGAGGATGTTGACGCCGGTGCCGAGACGAAGCGTCGACGTCTGCATGGCAACGGCCGT
>JANQPS010000955.1 GCA_028285365.1 Thermoanaerobaculia bacterium
AAGCCACTCGACTTGCGCCGGCAAGCGTGCGGCCGCGCACCACCGCGCCGATCGCAGATGCCGAGTCGTATCGAGCCACCGAAAGGTCGATTTCGCCCCGCAGGCGATGAGCCTCGGCGAGACTTGCTAGGGAGACCTCTTGGCCTCGGAAGTTGCCCTCACTCCGATCGAGCGTGAGCGCCGCGGTAAAGTGCTGGACCGCCGCGTTGAGGTCTCCCCTCTCTTCATGGTGCATCCCTAGGTTGTGAAGCACGGTCGCTTCTTGTCGCTCGTCGCCAAGCGACTGAAACGCCATCAAGGCACGATTCCATGATTCGAGGGCTGCATCCAGTCTGCCGGACTCGAAATGAGCCATGCCAAGATCGTTTGTGGCGATTGCGACCGAGTGCGGATCACCAAGGCTGTCGTGAACTGCTATTCCTTGGCTGATGAGGGCGACAGCCGAGTCTGGGTTCCCGAGAAGTGCATGCGCGGCACCCATACGCGTGAGTAGTGTCGCGCGGACCGCTGCGTTCCCGTTTCCAAGCCGCGTGAGTCCCTCACGGTAGGAGTCCATCGCGAGTTCCACCTCACCACCTTCTACCCAGAGCATCCCTAGGCTGGATAGGGTCTGTGCAGACCTCAGTTGATCGCCCGATTCGTCAAACACCGTGAACGCCACAGAGAGGTACGCTGTGGCTGAGTCACCCTGCGCGAGGTCTTGGAAGAGGAGACCGATCTCGTGGGATGCGACCGCTCTACCTATCCGATCACCCAAACTGGCTCGCACCGCCATGGCCTGCTGATAGTAGGCAATCGCCGAGTCAGGCTCATTCAGGAGCCTGAACGCTCTTCCAAACTGCCCAAGCGTCGCACCGACACCCCGTGTGTGACGGGCTTCCACCCGCATCGGCAGCGCGAGGCGAAGAACAGCTAGAGCCGAGTCGGGCTCTGCCAGATCGATGTAGCTCGACCCCATATTGCTTAGGACCGTGCCAACTCCTCTGAAGTCCTCCACCGACCCAAACAGCTCGCCCGCGGCGGCCAGTGCCGAGAGCGCTTCTCGTGCTCGGCCCAATCGGCTCAAGGCAGTTCCCGACGCATTGAGAGCTAGTGCCTCTGCTTGGGGGCTGCCGGCGGCTCTCGCCAACTGGGCCGACCGCTGAAACAGGCTCAACGCTCGCTCTGCGCTCTCAGCAGACCCCTCCGAGAGGAGCTCTTGTCCACGAAGGATCAGGGCCTGCGCACTCTCCGGTGACACCTGCGAAGCAGAGGGGACCGGTGCCATCGACAGGACGATGGAAACGAGCAGCAGGAAGCGGTACCAGCCGGAATACGACATCAACGACTCCGTGCCAAACCTGACCACCGGGATGGTGATCAGAGTCCGACTGTAAGATCAGGTTGTCAAGTTGTCCCTCAGCTCAACGTCATCTGCCGCGAGCCTCACCGATGAACACATACGCTGTGGGCACGAGAGAAAGAACCATGGCTTGTCGTGCCGCAGCAGGTCTTCGCCCACACCTCCGGCGTCACCGGCCGACCACGGTCGCTCATGCAGCGTGACGTGTGGAAGCTAGACACACCGCCTGAACGGCCGAAGCGTCGGCTTCGCAGAGCTCCTTGCCCAGCGCTCTACCTAGGCTCTCCATTCCGGTGTCGAGGTTCGAGAGTCAGCGGGGTTCGATGCAAGTGACACCCCGTCACGCCGAGAGAATACGCGTCCTTTCCCCACTGCCCGGTCGCTACCACACTCGGCCCGGATGTAGCATATCCTCCTTGTGGTCGAAACCTGGGATTGGGCCAAGCAGCTCTCGTAGCGACCGCCGGGTGGAGATAGAATTTGAGCATGCACCGGCGCGACTCACCTGTAGCGGCCTGGTGGTGGCGATAGTGTCCCCGGTTGCGATCACAGAAGTCATGATAGCGTGCCAGCACATGTCACGTGAACTCGCGGGCACTAGTGCTTCATCCGGGAACACAAGAAAGAGCATGGCCCCGCCGAAACACCTCCTCCGAGGGCGTTGCGACCGCGCGATTGGCGACAACGAACCGAAGCTTCAGCGGATAGCACTGTTCGTTGGCTTAGATCCTCCCTTCGGCATGCCAATCATTGTTCACCTGTTCGGAAGCCACGACACACCCTCGTGCCGGAGCGCTGCGACTCGGCTGATCGCTGCGCCATCTACCAGTGCTGTGATAGCCGTGGTTTAACAGCGCTCCATGGTTCGTGTTCTCCGCGACGACAACCAAGTG
>JANQPS010000629.1 GCA_028285365.1 Thermoanaerobaculia bacterium
GGTGCGGGTGCCGGCGGGGCCGGCAGGACTTCGTACGGGGCCCGGGTGCGATCGACTGGCGTGCGAGGCGGACCCGGCGGGATCAGAGGCCATGGCTACGGGGTCGCCTTCTGGCTGTCGTTGTCACCGGGCCGGGGAGTGCGGGCTTCTCGGTGAAAGGTGAGAAGGAGAGGTCTGAGCACAAGTCCCGTTGAGCCCCCGGCGATAACCCGTGCTGTTTCCGGTGTCTCCCACCACCCAAGGGAGACCACCAATGCCCGCCAGTTCTACCCCGACCAGCGCCCGCCTGCACGAACGCATCCACCACCAGTTGGACCTGCGCACCCAGCGCAGCCGAGCACGACAGATCACCACCAGATGGTCAGACACTCACACCGAACTCACCATCTCGTCCGCCATCGACGACACCCACCCCCACGCCCGCGAGCTCCTCGACGCCCTCCTCGAGCTCACCAACCGCGGTGACCACGACGCCGCCTGGGCCCTACTCGAACGGTTCCGCCCCGCCATCGTCACCGGCGCCGTCCGCGCCCGCCGCCTCGACCTCGACGACGTGCTCACCATCGCCTGGTCAGCACTGACTCCGATCGCCCGGACCCGCCCGGCGCGGCCCAACACCCGCTACGTCAGCCAACTGCGCCGCGAGCTCCTCACCCGCATCCTCGGACACCGCCCCGACTGCCACCACCCAGAACCATCCATCATCTACACCGACACCGTGCCCGCCGCCCCCAGCCACGCCCAACGCGCCATCCCAGACACCGAAGCCACCGCCGTCGCCAACCTGCTCTGTGACCAACTCGTCACCACCCTGCGCCCCGACCACGTCACCGCCTTCCTCGCCCACGGCCAAGGCCACACCCACCCCACCGGTCCCACCCCGGTCGCCACCTAGCGAGCCTGGATCCAACGCGACCGCCACCACGCCTGCCACCACCTCGACTGGGCCTCGCCCACCACGACCCCCGCGGCCCTAACACCCGCCAGGCGGACCAGAACGGCCGCGCGATCGCTGGCCACTGAGCCGATCGCAACGACGGCCGACACTGAGCAAGACTCCCCGGTCCGGAGCCATGCCCGGAGCACTGAGGTCGATGTACTCAGAAATGGCTCAGAGAATCCTCGATAGATGCTCTGACGACCTCACCCGTCGTTGACGAGTATCTATCGAACAATAAGTGAGTACATAACGAGCACCTGCGGCAGGCTGGTCGCCCGGACCCGGACCCGACGCGGGTGCTTGACACTGATCGACCTCGACCGCACCCCCAACGAACAGTCCACGTACTGCAGCTACACCTACAACACCACCAGCGGCCGCCAACCCAGCTCCGAGTTCCTCGTGCGCCCCTACATCGAATGGACTCGAACCTGGACCTGCCAACCCGCCTGCGGCACCGGCGCCCTCCCCAACCTGGTCATGGAAGGCAACACCCTCCCTACCCGAGTCGGAGAGATCCAAGCGCTCGGCACCAACGGCGGAGTCGGCTGATCCACGACCAGGTCGCAGATGCGGGCCACGACGCACCCTACGCACTTCAACAGTGCCTCAGATCTGGGCGACGGATCGCGGATCTAGCCGGTCAACGACTCGAGTTCGTCTTCGAACGAGCGCCAGGCTTCCTCTCGACCTCGAAAGTGATCACGCTCTCCTCCCGCATTCGCCGCGCCAGGGCTGAACCTTGTGTCGGGGGTGGGAGGTAGCGGCGCCGGGCAGGGATCACCCTGGTCTGCGTGTCGACGTGGCTCAGACCCGACCTGGTTGCACATTCAGTGATGATGCCTGCGTTGTCGACAGAGGCCCCACGAAGCAATGAGTTGCCGACGACGATGACGACTGCCCCGCCTGGATCCACCAGCTCCGCAAGACTGTCTGTCGTCTTCAGCATGTCGGCCGCGTAGCGTCGAATCCAGCCCGTATGGCGGTCGGTCAGAGTCGAGTCCGTGGCCACGTCGATGTGAGCACCTACATCAATTGGTGATCGCTCACTTCGTCGTTCCGAGCCGATCTCGGCCGATCGCACCGTTCGCAGATCACGGATCTCGTGCCCTAACCATATGAGCGCGAGACGATGTCCTCGTAGGTAATCGATCGCGTTCAGGTAGGGCGGTGAGGTAATAGCAGCGTCGAAGCTCCCAAGGCGGAGGGACGATGCCTGACGAGCGTCGCCCTGGACGACCAGCGCCTCGCCACGGATTCGATCGGGGTCTAGACGACGGGCCACGGTACGAGCGGCTCGCACAAACTGCCCGTATACGTCGAAGTCGTTTGCGAGAGTGACCCGATGAGGTCGACTGTGGGACACGTCGCGGGCAAGTGACGCACCGCGGTCTTTCGTGATGACGAGCCGGGACAGGCAGAGCCAGAGGAACGGCAGCGACTGCAGGCGTGATCGCCGTAGCACTGCCGAGAGGCGGGTGAGCTGGTCACGTTGCTCGGTTGCGAACCAGTAGTTGGCGAAGTCTTCAGTCTCGGCCTCGTTCCAAGGCGGATGTGCCTCGACGTCCGGTAGCGCAGCAGCGCGTTCCGCGATCGTCGCTGCGTCGTGGATGAGTCGATGCGCGGGGGTGGCCGTTGTCCAAACCTTGGACATGAGTACCGCTAGCGGATCCATGTCGACGCCGACGGCATCGTGTCCGAGTTCGACCGCATTGCGGAGCACGGTGCCGGATCCGCACATAGGGTCAATGACACGGCTGTTGACAGGAAGCCGGGTAAGCACGTCGCGACAGATCTCGGGCGCCATACGAGCCGGGAAGGGGTGAATAGACGGCGTCATTCGTCGGACACCTCAGGACTGGTCATCGGGGCTAGAGTCGAGGATATCGTTCATAGCGTTCACACCGAACAGGTCACGCAGTAGTCGCTCGACCTCGGCGACGATCTGGTCCGCGTTGTGGTGAAGACGCACGTCACCAGACGTCGTGTCGACCTCGATCCATCGTTTGCCGATGATCGTCTCCACTGCGCGAAGGACAGCAAGGAGTCGATCCGGGTTGTACGGATGAAGGAGATCGTCGCGCGCCCGAACCGCCTGGACATTCGGACGGGCGTTTTTGTCGTCTTTGGCACGTTCGATGCCGTCCAGCAGTCGTTGCAGTGGCACCGGAGCATCCGCCTGGCGTTGCGCCTCGAATTGATCAATCCACAGGTCGACTTCAGGTACCAGGTGTGCCTGCTCGAAGAGTCTGCGAATATCGGTGAGGGTGACTCCGTACTGGTAGTGGATCTTGACGAGCCGAGTGAGGTGCTCGATGCGGAGCAGACTCACAGCCGCACCGTTCCCTACGGCCTCAGCGACCTCTTTGTTGAGCTTTCCGCTCGTCTGCTCCTGTGCGGCGTACGCGTTCGCGAGGAAGAAGCCGAACTGAGCCTCCTCCTCGGCTCGGAAGTCTTCGAGGCTGGCTACCTTGACTCTGCCGGCGGGCACTGCTGATTGGTTGGTCTGTTTCGCGTCGTACACAACCTTGTAGTCGTCCAGCCCTGATGTGCCCCGTCCGAGGCGAGCGAACAGGACTCCATCAGTACCACCTTCGTATCCACCTCGCCTCTCGTACTCAAACCCGAGCGATCGGAACGCCGCCCCTATCGCCCGTTCCAAGGCCTTGTCGCTCCGGTTGGCGACTTTCAAGAGCCGCAGGATCTCCTCCGCCGTTGATGGGTGATCGCCGGCTAGCAGTCGAAGAGACTTGTCCCTGTCAGAGAGCAGATCAACGACTAGTTGCGTCGGAACACCATGATCTTGAAGGAGAAGGTCTAGCAGGACTTCCGACGAACCAAACAGCGTCGCCGCGGCGTTCGTTCGCCCCATCGAGGTGAGCTTATCAACGTACGGATGGCTAGTGTTCATGATGATAGTGCGTGTATCGGGCATGAACCGCAGAGCTCGGTCGTACGCTCCGGTTGCCTCGAACCTGACGTGAGCGATCGGCAGATCCGATGCGTCGTTGGCGAACGAAACGAGCCACTCCTCCTCGTCAACACCTTCGATGTCCGGTGTGTCGATGTAGTAGGATTCGATCCCTGTTTGCACTACTCGTTGGACACCTGCGATCATCGGTTCGGTCACGAACAGGCTTGGAGCGTCACGGAGTAGGCTGTCGAGGTCGAGACCCTCGCGCTCCTTCTCCTCCCACTCCTCGTATCTGCGCCGGCAGTAGTTGAAAACGCCGTGCAGGTACTGGCGCAGTGAATCGATCGCGCTCGACTCACGGACACCCTCCCTCGAAGAGAGCAGATGATCGCGGAGGCCGTCCGCGTCGACCTCCATGCTGAAGCGTGCCCAAGCCGAATGATTGAGCGCCGGCAAGCCGAACAGCTCATCCTCCAGGTTGATTATCCGCCCGCGCACCCGAACGAAGAAGCCGTGACTTCGACTGTACCGGTCTGATTTGCCCTCAGTCAGACGCTTCTCGTAGATCACGGCTGAGCCAGTTACTTCACCATCGATCCCCGGGATTCTGAGCGTCCCACTGCTAGCAGATACGGCCAAGTGCTCCGGCAGCGTCGCTGCGACCTCGTCACCATCGCTGCCGATCGTGTATGAGGCGATCGAGGTAAATGTCTCCTTGCTCGACTCTAGTTTCTCAGTGTCTACGAACACTGAGAAGTCGGAGTGGAGCGGCAAGCCGGTCTCCAAGACCCACTTGAGGCGACCCGCAGAGAGCTTGTCATACAGCGACTTGAAGTCATCCATTCCCGCCACAGTCCAGGACGATGACGCACTCGGACCGAAGAGCATTGCCCATCCGTCCGGATCTCGGTGCTCGATGTCGGAGAGCAGGTTCTTCGCTTCCGACATCGTCAGCGTCTGCAGATCCAAGTGGAACGCCTCGTGGTCCTCGAACTGGTGTCGACTCTCCAGATCTCGGAAGTTCATCGTCGTGGCTCGGATCTTCGCTCCGGCCTTCGATACGTGCGTCAACTGATGAGCCAAGACGTACGAAGCGAGCTTTCCGATACCGAACTGCCCGATGGGCGGACGCACGGAGGCGTGTGTTGCCTTCGCTTTCGGTGAGTCCGCGACTCGCCACAGTGCGTGAAATCCACTGCCATCCATTCCGAGTCCGTTGTCCAGCACCCACAGGGGAGGGAGCTCATCGTCATCGCTCTGCTCGGGCAGCAGGACTCGCACCTCGGTCGCCTCGGCATCGTACGAGTTGGACACGAGCTCCTCGACTGCTTTTTGGGGCGATTGGTACAAGCCCTCCGAGAACAGCCGGATGATCTCGTAGGAGATGTGCACCGGGATGCGTTCAGGCGACGACCCATCAGGCGTGGTCAGCGTCTCCGTCTCGAGCGGCCGGACCGCACCCCTTGCCGCCCTCTTCGTGGCCGCCGTCTTCTTCTTGGCAGCCTTCTTCCTCGCCGCCGCCTTCTTCTTCGCCACCATCACCAGCGCCTGTCGTCCGCCACCGTCAATGTCGCAGAGTATTCGAAACCTCCGGCTCCCGTCGGCGAGGCGTGGTCAGACGGCACGCTTGCGCGGTGCGTGACGGGGGCATCCCGACGGAACCTGGTGAGCAGGCTTAGGTGGGCGGCGGTCATGCCGGCGACCGTGCTCGATCCCACGCGGGACGCTCGGGACGGTTCAAGGTGAAGGAGGTGGCGATGCTGCAAGCTCACCGCTAAACG
>JANQPS010000657.1 GCA_028285365.1 Thermoanaerobaculia bacterium
TGCCCATCAACGTCGTGCTGCTGCTCGACACGTCGAGCTCCATGAGTGACGACATCGACGAGGTTCGAGCGAGCGGACTTCAGTTCCTCGACCAGGTGATCAGAGCCGACGATCTGGCGAGCATCGTGTCGTTCAGCCACCGTGCCTACGTCGTGGCACCGCTGACCTCGGACCTGGAAGCGTTGGCCGAAGGAAGTCGTGCGCTCAGGACCTGGGGCGGGACGAGCTTCTACGACAGCCTGATGCTCGCGCTGTACTCGCTTCAGGGCCTGGAGGGCAAGCGAGCGGTCATCGTCGTCAGCGACGGTGCGGATCAGGACAGTCGCGTTGGCGCTGACGAATTACTCGAGTATGCCGAGCGGTCGAACGCAGCGGTCTACACCATCTCCTTGGGATCTGCCGACATCGCGGGTGGAGCTCGTCAAGCGCGGCAGGACCTCCGCACGATTGCCGAACGGACCGGAGGTGCAGCGTTTTCGATCCGGTCGAGTGCTCGACTGTCGAGCGTGTATCGGGAGATCGAGGCCGATCTCAGATCGCAGTATCTGGTCGCATACCAGTCGGATGCCTCGGCGCGAGGGCGTGAGGGCCATGACTACCGTCCGATAAGAGTCGAGGTTGCGCGTCGCGGAGCGCGCGTTCGTGCACGACCCGGCTACTACCCGTGAGGTCAGAAGCCTGATCGTCGTCGGGATCGCTGAGACCTCGTGGAAGTAGAGGGAGCGGCTCTTTATCGAGCGTTTATCGGATTTCCACACACCTTGGAGAGTTTTGCGCGTGACGTGTTGACTTGATGTGAGGTAGGGCATGTGCAGAGCGCGCGAGAATCTTGGGAGCAGCATCGCGCAGCACTGACGCCGATCTCTCTGCTGGTCGGCCTCTACGGCTTTGTCCTGGCGCTCACAGGTTTCAAGGAGTCATGGGGGCTCGTGTTTGCCGCCGACTCGTCCGGTGGCTTCGTACAGCGCCTTCTCGATGCGTCGCTGGCGACGCCGTTTACGGCCCTTTTGTCGGGTGTCGTGATCACGTCGCTCATCCAGAGCAGCTCGGCGACGATCGCCCTGGTCGTTGCGACGATCGGCTCCGGTGTCATCTCGGTCGACCAGAGTGTCTTCTTGCTCATGGGAGCCAATGTCGGAACGACGGTGACCAACTCCATCGTGGGCCTGGCGCGCGCGCATCGCAACGAGGAGCTCGAGCGCCTGGTGCCGGCGATTGTCGTCGATGACGTCTTCAAGGTGCTCAACGTCATGCTCTTCTTCTTCGTCGAGATTTCGACAGGTATGTTGCACGGCTTGGCCTCCTGGATCGTGGGCTCGCTGTCTCATACCTCGGTGTTCGGCTCCTTCCTCGAGCTGTTTCCCGACGTGATCGACAAGGTGACGGAACCGGTCACGCTCGGAGCCATTGCAGTGCTCTCACGGTTCGGGATGTCGCCAGGTGTCGAGGCGCTCGCGGCGGGCTTCGGCTTCTTCCTCTTGCTCGTGATGTCGCTAGGGCTGATGGGAGAGTCGCTGAAGCGTGCACTTCATGACCAGAGTCGAGCGTTACTCAGCCGGGTGTTCGGGGGCCGGATGCAGGCCTTCATGATCGGCTTTGGTGTCTGCTGGCTGCTGCAGTCGAGTTCGGTGGCGGTGAGCTTGCTGTTGCCGCTGGTCGGCCATTCGGCGGTTACCTTGCCAACCGTCTACCACTACAGTCTGGGTGCGGCACTTGCCACGACCTGTGATCCGGGCCAGATCGTGTCCTACCTCAAGTTTGGCGAGGTTGGACTCGCAGCTGGAGTGGTGCATATCCTCCTGAATGTCTTTGGTGCGATTCTTTTTCTTCTGGTGCCAGGCCTGAGAACCGCACCACTGGCCTTTGCAGAGTCGATCGGTGATCTCATGTGCTCCCGCCGTCATGCGGCTGTGTGGCTGGCGATCTACGTGGGTGCGGCGTTTTTTGTGCTGCCGATGCTGGTTGTCCTGGGCGTTCAGCTGATCGGCTGAAAGTCGAAGTCGGACTCTCGGACCTGCGTGGACGAACGCAAGCCCGATTTCCGGCTGACGAGGAAAGAAAGTCAGGTGGATCGGCAGGATTGACGAGCCGTGGGCATTGGTTGTGCTTTAGAGTTGGGCGTCGAGCGACCGTCGACTGGCTGCGTTGCTCGCAATGTGCTGTAACTGATGCTGTTCGAAGCGTTTACCCTCTGCTCACTGCCTCTCTTGGCAACCGCGTCGTCTTCCGATCAGGGCCATCGTGCGTCCGGGTCGTGGACACATCGTGGGATTCCGCGTCAGGGTAAGCGTGTGCTGCTGTCGCAAGGTTCTGTCTTCGCCTTCGTCGCCTGCACGGTAGCGCTGCTCGTCCTGCCCTTGGGTCTGGCCCATGCTGCAGGGGCGGCACTGCCTGTAGCTCGCGTCCTCGAGGCTTCTCCGATCGACAGTCAGGGGCCACAGATCGACGGCCGCCTGGACGAGGCGATCTGGAGCGGAGCGTCGATCGCAACCGACTTCGTTCAGCTCCGGCCGGAGGAGGGTGATCCCGCGAGTGAGCGCACGGTTGCGCGCGTTCTCTCGGGCCCTGATGCGATCTACGTAGGCATCCGGGCCTTCGACTCGAATGCCGAGCGCATCGAGGGCCAGCTGACGCGCCGCGATCAGGGATCGTTCTCGGACTGGGTTCACGTCGCCATCGACTCGTACAACGATCGTCGGACGGCCTTTCAGTTTGGTGTCAATCCGATGGGGGTCAAGAGAGACTCCTACCGCTTCGACGACACTCGGGAGGATCGCGACTGGGACGCGGTGTGGGATGTCGGCGTCACGGTCGACGACGAGGGCTGGACCGCCGAGTTCCGCATTCCCTATTCGCAGTTGCGGTTCTCAGCATCCGAGGAGAACTGGGGTATTCAGTTCATCAGGTGGATCGCGCGCAAGAACGAGGCGACGTACTGGGCACCCCTCTCGGGCGAAGTCGAGGGAATGGTCTCACGATTCGGAAGGCTCCGAGGAATCGAGCGGCTGGAGAAGAGCAGGCGCCTGGAGATCGTGCCCTACACGGTGGGCCGCGTCGATCGCACTCGTTCACGCTCGACGGCCGAAGACGTCGCGTTCCCTTCGCTCGACGACCCGGACTCCGAGATTGGTCTCGATCTCAAGTTCGGGGTGACGAGCAATCTCACGGTGGACGTCACGCTCAATCCCGACTTTGGTCAGGTCGAAGCCGATCCTTCAGAGGTCAACCTCTCGGAGTTCGAGACCCGATTCGAAGAGCGTCGACCGTTCTTCATCGAGGGCTCCAACATCTTTCAGTTCGGGATTGGTGGTGGCGACCGTCTGTTCTACTCGCGGCGTATCGGTCGAGCACCCCAAGGTGGCGTCGACAGCCTGGGTGGTTACTCCTCGAGACCGGCGAACACGACGATCCTCTCGGCCGAGAAGCTGTCGGGGAAGACCGAGTCGGGCTGGACCCTGGGGCTGCTACACGCCATGACCGACGAGGAGGAGGCGAGCATCGTCTCCGGGACCGGAGAGGCTCTTCGTCAGGTGGTCGAACCTGCAGCCAACTACGCGGTGGCTCGCCTCCAGAAAGACTTTCGTGACGGGCGCAGTGCCGTGGGCACGGTGCTGACCGCCGCGTCCCGCTCGAGCGAGGCCGAGTTCCTCGATCTCCACTCGGACGCGTTCAGCGGCGGCCTCGACTTCCGCCATCGATTCGGTAGTGACAACTACGCGGTGTCTGGCTACTTTCTGGGCTCTCGAGTCTCGGGGACGGCCGCGGCGATCGAGCGGACGCAGCTGGCGTCGAGCCGCTACTACCAGCGACCCGATGCTGATCACGTGACCTTCGATCCCACCCGAACGTCACTGAGCGGCTACTCGGCCGAGCTCGAGCTCGAGAAGATCGGTGGCGGATTCTGGCGCTACGGCACGGGCCTCAGAAGCCGGAGTCCGGGCTTCGAAGCCAACGACATCGGTTTCATGCGCCGTGCAGATCGACAGAGGGTGTGGACCTTCGTCGAGTACGACCACTATCTCCCCACGCGCCGCTTTCGTAACTGGCGACTTCGCGGTGAGGCGTCGTACGACCAGACTCACGGTGGCGAGCGCACGGGCCTGGACACCGAGGTCAACGCGCGCGCGCAGTTCACCAACTTCTGGAACAGCTGGGCCGGTCTGAGCTTCGACAAAGGCTCGTGGAGCGTCAGCGCTCTGCGGGGTGGCCCGGCCCTACGAGAGAGCGATCGCGTCAACGGATGGGTCGGGTTCTCTACCGACGGCCGCAAGAAGCTCGGCTTCAACATGAACACGTTTGCAGGCCGACAGACCGACACCGAGAACTGGTGGTATGGCTTCTCGCCCAACGTGAGCTTCAGGCCCGCCGGCAGAATCCAGGCCAGTCTGGGTGGCTTCCTCCGCCGCAACTCCAACGAGTATCAGTGGGTCACCCGGGTGACCAAGGCTGAAGACCACTACATCGTCAGCGGTCTCGAGCAGGAGACTGTGGGCCTGACGGCTCGTATGGATCTCGCCTTTACCCCCAACCTCTCGCTGCAGGTCTACGCTCAGCCGTTCTTCGCAGCCGGTGACTACGACGACCTCAAGAGCGTTGCTGACCCCGGAGCCCGCGACGCTGCCACACGCTTTGCGAGACTCGCAACACAGTTGGACGCTGGTGCTTTCGTCACGGACGTCGATGGCGACGGTGTCGACGAGCTGATCTCTGATCCGAGCTTCAACTTCAAGCAGTTCAGATCCAACACCGTACTGCGCTGGGAGTATCGCCCGGGGTCAGCCCTCTTCGTGGTGTGGTCTCAGGGTCGCGAGAACTTCGGCTCTGTGGGCGAACTGGCGCTTGGCGACGACTTCGAAGAGCTGTTTCGATCAGCAGCCGATGACGTCTTTCTCGTCAAGCTGAGCTATTGGCTCAATCCCGGCCGTCGAGGCAGCGCCAGGGGACCACGGTCGCCTTCGATGAGGCCTCGCTCTCGAGACGAAGAGCGACTCTCTTCGATCAGCAGCCTGGCTCCGTGAGCGTTGATCTGGACTGGCGATCGGGGAGCGCCAGTCGAGTCCTCGACTTCGAGGCCGCGCTCGACGAGCACACGGCGAGCGACCTGACTGTCCTCGACGCGTAGCACGAGGGCCACCATTCCGCCTCGGCGGACCTGGATGCTGTCGTTGATGTCCCGAGCAAACGGTTGCTCGAGATCGACTGGCGAAACGAGCTCGATGCGCGCGCCGCGCGGTGGTGTCACGAGAACCTCGAAGACACCGCGGTGCTCGTCCATGACCCTGGGTCCGACGTCCAGGCCGAGTCCTCGCCGGTAGACCTTGGCGATCTTGTCGACGTCGGGCACGGCGACGATCACCCGGTCGATGCCCGAGACCAGCGGAGTCTGAGCCGGGCTTGCGTCGCGTCCCTGAAACGAGCCGTCGGGATAGATCCTGATCAAGACACCGCCGGTGGATCTGGGATGAACGTCCCGGCCTCCGGCACCCTCCATCAGCGGCAGGACCGACAGTCCCCTCTTGGCGAGAACATCCGCTGCACTGTTCGGATCGGCGGCTTCCAACATCAGGGCAAACAGCCCCTCGCCTCGCTGCTCGAGAAAGCGATTGAGACTCTTGCTGAGCGGCGCTTGCTCATCTGCTGGAGCCATGAGCTCGATGTTGCTGCCACCTCTAGGAACGCACATCGCGAGACGTGCCCCGAGCCCTTCGACGCTCTTTTCCGAGAGGTCGATGATGGGCATGCCGAAGCGATCGCGGAAGGTCTCGAGCGCGCCGTCGAAGTCATGTGTCGCGATGGCGATACGGGGAAGAGCGGAGATCACCGGCCGGCCTTTCGAGTGCACCTGGGTGCGCAATGGGCGCGCGTGTGGGTCGTGGCTGTAGACAACTGCGATCGTGAATCTTATGCGTCTTTGGCTGGCTGCTCATCCGACGGGAGCCGGCTGGTCTGCCACGGTTTCGGCGCTCTCGGATCCGGTTTTTCCCGGATGAGTGTCCTCGAGCAACTTTTTTGGCGCAGTTGTGCCCTGTTCTTCGATCTAGTGGCTGAAGCGAAAGAACTGAGCGCCGCCGCGAGTGCGTGCCGACTCGATATTCCAACCTGTCGAACGAATGTGACTCACCTCTTTCGGGGAGTAAACGAGGAGCCTTGCCATGCGAACCGTCAAGATGTCCATGAACGAAGCCGTGATCGAACGAGCCCGAGCCGTCCAGCAAGGCTCGGTGCCCGCGTCCGAGGAAAAGACAGCCCCCGCACTGCTGCCGGATCAGATCGAGATGGTCCAGGAGTCGTTTCGACACGTCGAGCCGATCGCCGAAGCGGCGGCGGGGCTCTTCTATGGGCGTCTGTTCGAGATCGCCCCGAATCTGCGTGAGATGTTTCCCGAGAGTCTCGACGAACAGGGCCGCAAGCTGATGGCCGTGCTCGGTCTCGTGGTCAAAGGGCTGAGCAAGCCCGAGACGATTCTTCCCGCCGTCAGTGAGCTCGGGCGACGTCACGTGGGCTACGGCGTGACTGCGGACCAGTACACGCCGGTCGGCGAGGCGCTCCTCTGGACGCTGGGCGAAGGTCTGGGGGATGCCTTCACTCCCGAGGTCGAGGAGGCCTGGGCGTCGGCCTACGGCCTGCTCTCGTCGGTGATGATCGAGTCGGCCAACCAGGCAGCTGCCTAGGAGCCTCGACTCCCTCCGGCCCTGCCCCCAGCAGTCCCCGGGGGCAGGGCCGTGCCTTTTTCGGGCGGAGCCTCCCGTAGACTGACATCCGGCAACTGACGGGAGGACTCGGACTGATGGACTTTGGCGTCTGCGTCGCATCACATGTCGGCGACATCGACTACATCGTGCGGGCGGAGGAGCTCGGCTATAGCCACGCCTGGTGCGCCGATTCCCAGATGTTGTGGTCGGACTGTTACGCCACGCTGGCGCTCGCCGCGACGCGTACCAGCCAGATTCAGCTCGGTACCGGGATTGCGGTCTCAGGCACACGACCCGCTCCCGTGAGCGCGGCTGCGATCGCGACAATCAACGCGCTGGCTCCGGGACGCACGTTCTTCGGCGTAGGTTCTGGCAACACGGCCATGCGCGTGATGGGGCAACCGCCGCAGCGTATTCGTGAGTACGACGCCTACCTCGAGACGGTCGCGCCTCTCTTGCGTGGCGAGGTGTCGACCTATGAAGGTCGCCAGATCCGGCACATCATGCCGGATCGTGGGTTCGTCGACTTCGAGTCGCCGATCCCGATGTACGTCTCTGGCTTCGGGCCCAAGTCGCTGGCGCTCGCGGGCAAGCACGGCCAGGGCGCTGTCCTGACCATGCCACCGACCCCGGGCTCCATGGCGAGTGTGTGGCGGATGATCGAGGCGGGTGCCGAGCAGAATG
>JANQPS010000695.1 GCA_028285365.1 Thermoanaerobaculia bacterium
TGGCGTGAGGCTGACGCAGGGTTACGTGACTCACCCCGTCTGCAGCCCGTCGCGAGCTGGCCTGCTGACGGGTCGCTACCAGCAGAGACATGGCTGGGAGTTCAACCCGGCCATGTCTCTGCTGGTAGCGACCCGTCAGCAGGCCAGCTCGCGACGGGCTGCAGACGGGGTGAGTCACGTAACCCTGCGTCAGCCTCACGCCAGACTCCGCCAACGCATCGATAGAAGGAGTCTCGATCAGCTCGCTACCGTAAGCCCCGATATCGCCGTAGCCGAGGTCGTCAGCCAGGATCAGCACGATGTTGGGACGACTCAGGTTGGTGCCTTCCACCGACTGACCGCCAGCAACGCTGGCAAGCAAGACGGCAAAGATCACGGCGCCCGCTATTGCGTTGGGCATTCGTTCGAGCATCGGGTTCTTCCTCACGCAACAGACTAGCAACGCCGAGAACTGAAGGACGATCGACTTCAGCGACCTGTCGAGACATGTACGAAGCGGACCGCAGGATCGTCGTTGCACAGCCCAGGTTGGGGCGGGTCCGGAGCTGCACGCAGCGGTCCGTCTGACACTCGACGCGGTCGGCGCCGCGTCGCTTCCAGGACCGTCGACGCAATGGCCTGCCAGGCCACTCGGCCTTCCAGTCGGGCCAGTTCGCAAGCTCGAGGTCGAGGTGCCTTGCGACAGAGTGAGACATCTTGGCTGGCAGCCAATTGCAGGCCGTTGCCGGAAAGGCGACACCGAGTCGCGATACCGAGTCGGTGGGTAACTCAAACGCGGCTGGAGGGCTACCGACTCGGCCCCGACTCACCCGCTGCTGGCCCGGCCTCTGTCGCGAGAACTCGGCCGGTGAGGAATGAGGCTCCAGCGATTCCGAGCACCGACGGGACGATGAAGGCGATCAGGAAGTGAACTCCCGTATAGGAGTTGCCCATGAGCGAGCGCAATCCGAACAGCAGGAAAGCGACGTGAACGGCTATGCCTGTACCCAAGACGCTCTGCAGGTGGCGCACTCGCCACGAGCGCCAGAGTGGAGCATCGAGCGGTGTGCGGAGTCCGTCGATGGCCATCACCACTCCAAAAAGGCCAAAGCCGAGGTAGAGGACTCCGCCGACGGCCCCCAGCGCCAGCAGCCCAATACCGATACCGAGCAGACCAATATCCATGACACGGAACACGCGGCGCTGAAGCGGGATGCGCCGATCCCTCAGCCTCACCGACATCAGGGTCCCCACGCTGGCACTCAGGGTGATCCACATCAGGAACCCCAGCGCCGCGGCGACGGACCAGTGCTGACGTATCGCGAGCACAACGGTCATGGGAATCGACGTGAGACCGACCACGCCCATGGCCGTGAAGTAGAGACGCCCCATGAGGCGGTGCCGGCTGCCTCCTTTGGCCATCATCAGCTGGGTCCAGAACAAGACCAGCGACACCGTGCCCGCGGACAGATGGAGCTTGACCATCGTTTCGTACATCACGTCGTCTCCACTGGTTGGCTGGGAACGACAGACTCTGAGCCTCCCCGCTCCATTCGCCTCGCCACTCTTTCGAGAGATCGCTCGGCCCACTCCAACGTCGCACGATTTCGCGAGAGACCGTGCTCGTAGACCAGGTGCGGGTGAAAGTCCTCGTCGATCATCCCTCTCGGGTAGTTCGGGTTGCCTTCCCGCCACAGCACCTCCAGCCCCTCCAACACCATCAGTCGCTCGGCGGCGTGGTCACGAATCTGGCGAAGGAGCTGAGCGGTTCGCTCGAGCTCGTCCGCTTCCCCGAGGAAGTAGAGCTGGGCGAGATAGGGAATCCGAAGGCCTCCCAGACCGGGGCTCGCTTCCAGCCACTCCAGCAGCGCCCCCTCTCCGGCCGTCGTCCGCCGATACACCCGCCTGGCTGGCCCTTTGGGAGAGGGCTCTGTGCTACTGGCGACGCAACCGCGCTTTTCCAGTGACTGCAGCGTTCGGTAGATCTGCGACTGCTCTGCAGACCAGAAGTGACTGAAGACCTGGTCGAAGTCCCGCTTGATGTCGTAGCCCGAGGCGGGCTGCCCGAGGAGCCCCAGCAGAATTCCCTCGAGGCTCATCGCACGTCCTCCGGGCGAGCTATGTGCTTTGTCATATAGCAACTATACGACAAGTCATATAGCGCGCCAACCTCCGTTGTCGCGACGCGACCACCAGTCGCTATGATGATCGGACCGAGATTTCCGGAGGCACCCTGAGCACGGCTGCGGCGAGCCGGTCTGCCCGAGCTCCCTCCTGTCGGCGAGGACTCACGATCTGATGGCAGCCGCGCGCTCCCCCAATCTCAGCTCGACTCACGCCGTCGCGCTGGAGCCTCAGTGGGTAGCTCCGGTCCGCATCGTCTGGATCGTCGTCGCGATCGCCGCCGTTGGCCTGACCATCGCCGGAGCGACCTACAGAGTCGACGAGCTCAGCCTTGCGTGCGACGGCAGCGACTGCCTCCGCGACCAGTACACCCAGGCACAATGGGACGCAGTCGAAGAGCGGTTCGGCGTGCGCACCGTCGTCTGGTATCTCGAAGCGCTGGCGATGCTCGTTGCAGCCATTTGCATCGTGGTCGGCTGGCTCCTCTTCTGGCGTCAGAGCCTGCATTGGATCGGCATCATCGCCTCGCTGTTCCTGGTCCTCGTTGGCACCGAGATCAGCTCCAACCGCGATGCGCTGGGCCGAGCCGTGGACTTAATGGTCTGGCCGACCGACACACTGCAGTGGATGACCGACGTCCTCGCAGCGAGTCTCTTCCTCCTCTTTCCGTCTGGCCGCTTCTTCCCGCGATTCACCGGCCCGCTGCTCGTGGCCACGGCGTCGGCAATGTTCGTCCTGCGCCTGGGACCTCAGTCTCTGCGACTGCCCGAAGCACTGGACGGGGTGCCAACGGTCTTCATCGTGCTTGTCGGTATCGGCGTCCAGATCTATCGCTATCGTCTCCTGGCGTCCAAGACCGAGCGCCAGCAGATGAAGTGGGTCTTTCTCGCCCTGACGATCCAGGCCTTCGTGTTCACGGCTGCGATCGTCGTCAACTACTCCGTGCCACTCCAGTTCGAATCGGCGCTCGCGACGCCGATCACGCGAGCAGCGTTTTTCCACGTCTACCTGGCGACCTTTCTCCTGATTCCAGTTGCTCTGTTGTTTTCGATTGCGCGCTATCGGCTCTGGGACGTGGACCTGCTGATCCACCGATCGTTGACCTACATCCTTCTCACGATCGCGCTGGCCATCACCGTCGGCACGCTGGTCCTTGCACTCCAGGCGCTCTCGCAATTGACGCTCGGCGGGGAGCACCGACCGCTCGTCCTGGCGGCATCGACGTTGGCGGCTGGTGCGCTGTTCCAGCCGCTGCGCTATCAGATGTTGAGACTCGTCGACCGGAGGTTCTTCGGGATCGCCATCGACCATCGCGTCGCGCGCAACCTGACCGGTGCTCCACCGCAGCTCGAGCAATTGGTCGACATCGACCTGCTCCGGCCCTACATGGACTGGCAACTCGTCGGCTGGGGCGGAATGGCTCAGGTGTACAAGGCGCAACACGTCAGAAGCCAGCGTTGGGTGGCGGTCAAGGTCATGAGACCGGATTCCATGGGTAAAGACTCGAGACAGCGTTTCGAGCGCGAAGCCCGCATCCTCTCCGAGCTCAGCCACCCCAACATCGTCAAGCTGGTCGACTACGACGTTTCGGACAAACAGTACCGACTCATGGTCATGGACTACGTGTCCGACGAAGACCTCAGTCAGCGACTGGCCGCCAGCAAGCGGCTTCCCCTGGCCGAAGTCAACTGGATCGTCGACGACCTCGCAGCAGCTCTCGACTACGCTCACTCGCGCGGAGTGGTCCACCGCGACATCAAGCCGTCCAACATTTTCCTGGCGGCGCGCGACGACGTCACCGGCGAAGACGACGAGCCGACCAGCGACCGGTCCCGGCCCGACTACCGAGCGGTGCTGGGAGA
>JANQPS010000701.1 GCA_028285365.1 Thermoanaerobaculia bacterium
GTCCTGCTGACGAGGAGAACGGCCTGTACCGACGACTCGTCGGCGTTGACGATGGCACTCGTGAACTGCAGGCTCCCGGCGAAGGCGTCGTCGTCTCCGATGACGAGCTCGCCGAAGCCGTTGCCGATGGTGGCGCCGGTCGACGGGTTTGAGAGCACCAGGTCGACCGCTTCGTCACCTTCCTCGAGATCGTCGTCGATGAGCGGGATGATCACCGTCTTGTCTTCGCCGTCGTTCTCTTCCCACTCGATGGTCTCGGCGACCGGCGTGTAGTCCTCGCCACTGGTGGCGGTGAAGTCAGCGGTGGCGAAGTCGACTGAGATGGCGCCGCTAGCCAGCCCGGAGCGTCTGACGGAGACCTCCGCCATGAGCTGCCCTTCGGACGCATCGAACCGCAGCTGGGTCAGCTCGACGACGTCCCCCGGCGGGGGCTCGTCGTCGGTGATGACGAGGGTCGCCTCGGGAACGTTGCCGAGGACTTCCGATGGGCCTTCGAGGGTGACTCGAAACGTCTCGGGGTCTTCGAAGTCCTGGTCGTCGAGGATCTCGATCTGAATGATCCGGCTCGTGCTGTCACCATCGTCCCACGAGAGCTCGCCAGCGGCGCTCGTGTAGTCCTCGCCTTCGGTCGCGGTGCCGTCGGACGTCGCAAACGAGACGGTGATGGCGCCGGCGCTTCCGCCGATCCGCGCCACCCCGATCTCAGCGATTCCAGCGTCTTCGTTCACGGTGACGAGATCGTTGGCTAGACGAACTCGCCCCGAGTCGACGATGCTGACGTCCAGCAGTCCCTGCTGCGTGCCGCAGGTCTGGTTGAGGACCGAGAGGCTGCGGGTGCCGGCCTGGTTCCACGTGATCTGCACGATCGCAGTCGTCGACGAGCCAGCGATGACACCTTCGTCGGTGAACCAGAGCCAGCCGTCAGGGGCCGGCGAGCAGCCCGACGCCGACGCTTGGTAGGTCAGCAGCTCACCAACTCCGCCGACCGTTGGGCCGTCGATCGTGAGTGTCTGGGCCCATGTCGTCGCGCTCGAGACAAAACACAGGATGGCAAGAACCGCGGCCCTGTAGCGTGTCCTCCGGTCCTCCTGCGGAGTAACCTCCTGAAGATGGCGGGATCGACGCCCGTTGGCACATGACATTGGTGTGAGCAATGGTGTGAGTCGAGATTCTGGCCGGCAAGAGAAGGGCATTGGGGCTCCGTGGTGCGTTCGCACGAGGGTTCTGAGCTCGCCCGCTGACGAGGCGATGACGGGTAGACGGTCGGTATGCTGGTTTAGCATACAAGGAGCGAGTGACTCAGGATAGGCCTCGACTCGGGTTCCCAGGCCCCTTGTCGAGCCGGTTCGCTCCGCCTGGGACAGGGCAGGTGCCCAAGGCCTGGGACGGCGCAGAGTTGGTCGAAGTGAGCGAGAAATCTGTCGAATGGGCGTTTCTTGTGAGAACCTTTACAAACGGCGTCCGTCTGTAGTGCTCGAGTGGCCAAATCGAGGCCCCATTCGAGCTCATCAGTCGAGGTCGCCGGCCTCGACTTCGATGATTCGACTTGTGCCAGGGCGCGTTAGGCTGATGTACCTAGAGAGCCCGGCGGCCCAAGTTCGCTAGGCTTGAACGGCGAGGCAGCTCGACACGACGGCCTCGATCACTGCTCGGAACACCACTGGACGCCCTTCGCGGGCCCCGGTTCATGACAAGGGGAGTTGTCGCAAATGTTGCAGCGAAGTCATTTGAGTGTGCGGACTTGGGCTCTGCCGCTCTTTCTCCTGGCCAGTGTCCTGGTCACCATGCCCGCCTCGGCACAGGTTGATGACGAGGTCATCTCCGGTGTCCAGTTTAATTTCACCCCGCCAGGTGCTCGGAGCCTGGGGCTCGGTGGCGCGTTTCTCGCCGTGGCCAACGACGCGACGACCGCCTACACGAACCCGGCAGGCATCACGAACCTGACCCGTCGTGAGGTCACCGTCGAGGGACGGACCTTCGACTCTTCGTCGCTGTTCACCGACTCCGGTCGCGACGGCACGACGGCGACCGGAATCGGAGTCGATACGTCCTCCGATCTCCTTCTGGGAGAGACGAGTGACGACTCGTCGGGTCTGTCGTTTCTCTCGTACGTCCAGCCGATCGGCGATTTCCGCGTTGCCTTCTTCCGTCACGAGGTCGTCAACTTCCAGACCGGCTTCCAGACCCAGGGTGCGTTCTACAACGCCGGATCGTGTCAGGTTGGCGGTGACCTGAGCGGTTGCGCGCGGCTCTTTCCGGTTCAGACCAATCTGGAGCTCGACATCGAGAACTTTGCGATCTCGTTCGCATACGAGTTCACCGAGGGCTTCTCGCTTGGAGTCGGCGTCAACTTCTACCAGTTCGAGATCGACGCTCTGACCAATCGGTTCGACAACCTGATCAACCCCGACTTCCTGGGACCCGGTGGCTTCTTCGGTCCGGCGTCTTATGACTCGGCTGGAGTGTTTGCGAGTCAGAGGCAGATCGGTGACGACGACGACATCGGCATCAACGTCGGCCTGCTGTGGGACGTGAACCAGCGTTTCTCGGTGGGGGCGGTCTATCGGCAAGGCGCCGAGTTCGAGTACGACTACATCCTGAACTGCGGACCGGCGGCCCCGGCTTTCTGTCGGACGGTTCCGGGTCTCGAGACCGGCACGTCGACCAATCCGGCGACCTTCAACCAGCCTGAGGTCCTCGGACTCGGCTTCGCCATCAAGCCGACCGATACCTTCACGATCACCCTGGACTGGAACCAGGTGGAGTACACGGCCCTGCTCGACGACTTCACGATCGCGGCTGGGCCGAGCGCCGTCGTGAGTGACTTCTCGGTCGACGATGCCGACGAACTGCACCTCGGTTTCGAGTACGTGTTCGCCAGTCTCGCGAATCCCATCTACCTGCGTTGGGGAGCCTGGGAAGACCCCGCTCACCAGATCGCCTACAACGGACCACAACCGGCAGAGAGCCTGCTGCTCTGGGCCGGCGGCAACATCGCCGACGACGAGCTGCATCTGACGCTCGGACTGGGCTTCACCATTGGTGAGAACATGTCGATCGATCTCGCCTACGACGATTCGGACCGACTGAGCATCGGCGCGCTCTCGGCCGTTTTCAGGTTCTAGGCCGCAGCGTTCTCGTCTGATCGTCAGTCAGGAGCCCCGGAGCGTTCGATGACGCTTCGGGGCTTTTTGTTGGGCGCCCGTGTCTCTCGACCCACTGTGGAGCTCGGCTGACTCAAGTAGCTACAGCGCCTTCGTCCGCCCGATCGATCGCCAGATCGGTCTGCCAGCCAACCTCAGGCTGTCGCCCGGACCGACAACGACTCTTCGGAGGCTCAGGTCGTTTCAGTCGCCGCTCGAGTCGTCGCTGCTGACCAGATCCACGAAGGGTGGGGGAAAGAAGCGGCTCGACGCCGCCAGCGCGTCGTCGGCTCCCCGCGCACGCCTGATGTCGTCGAGCACCGAAGCTCTCAGGGGCTCGTCGAGCTTGCCGGACAGCTGGTAGAGCGCAAAACTGGCGGCCGCGCGGAAGAGATGGGCCTGGGCGCGGGCCTTGCCATCGTCGAAGGACGTGGGATCGTCGAGCAGATCGAGGACCTGCTGATACTCGCCCTTGAAGTAGAGCTCGGCGCCGGTGCGCAGGAGGGCTGGAGCGGGAGGGCTGCTCGGCTCTGGCGTCTCGCCAGCACCCTGGCCGCTACTCGCACCAATGAGGCGCTCGGCGTCTCTCGCGAGAGTCAGGAACCCGCGGTCTGCCGATGCAGCGAGATCGGTTGCCTCACTGATCAAGCGAGCGTTGCCGTCGTTTTCTCCCTGCACAAGCTTGTCGCGGGCCTCCTGCAGCTGGCCCTCCAAGGTTCGCTGTCGTGGCCCCAGAGTCGAGTTCCAATCGGTGATTGCTGCGTTGCTGCGGTAGCGCGCGAGCTCGGCCAGGGACCGCTCGGCCGCTTGGATGCCGCTGCGGGCCCTAGAGGCGGCTCTTGCTGCCGTTTGGGCGGCACTTTCGCGTCGAGCGAGCTCGCTGCGCGTCTGGTCTGCGGCTGTGAGAAAGGCTTCGCGTGCCTGGTTGGCGAGAGACTGGGCGCTCTCGAGCCCAGCCGCGTCGTTGCCTGACGACGCAGTGTTGAGTGTGTTCGTGGCGCGCGTGAGAATGTCGTTTGCGTCGGTCTCGGCCTGTCCGAGGGTGGCCACCTGCTGAAACAGGTCGGAGACGCCGGGCTCAGCCTTGAGACGTCCCAGAGCGTCGCGGGCCTCGGTCGCATCGGCAAGAGCGGCGCGTGCGGCCCTGTCCGCGGTACCGACACCCGAAGCCACGGCCGCTTCGAGGTCGCTGATCGCCGCTCCGAGCTCGCTGAGGGCCCGTTGAGCGTAGAGCGTAGCGTCCTGTGCGGTCAGATATGCACTCGAGCTCACGCCAGCTTCGAGTCGGGCCTTGGCGTCGCGCAGCGCCTCGCGCCCGGTGTTGATGCGCTGTTCGAGAGCCTGATTGCGCGCGAGCTCTGCCCGCCCCTCGTCCGTCTTCAAGGACTCGTCGATCCGTGCGGCCACTCTGTCTGCCTCGCCGATGGCGGTCGTGGCTTCGTTGACGGCGGTCGACATGAGCTTGTCGAGACACGAGTTGCGCGCATCGAGCATCTCGCTGTAGTACGACTGCGCGCGCTTTGGCGCGACCGCCTGTACCTCTGCGTGCTCGAAGTAGGGCATCGCCTGGTCGCATCGGTCGAGGTTGTAGTACGCGATGCCGAGAAAGGTGTTGGGCACGTAGCTGAGCCTGAAGGTGCCGAAGATCAAGACCTTGACGACATCGGCGTGAGGGCGGTCGTTGAGTGCACTCTGCATGCGCACGATGACCTCATCCCACTTCTTCTCGTCATAAGCCTTGACGCCTTCTCGGAAGTCCTCTTTGAAATCGGCAAAGCCGGGGACGGCGGCCGAGACGGTCAAGAGAGCTGCGAGAGCAGTTGCGGATCTGACAGGAGTGGGCCTGCGCGGCTCTCGAGTTCTCATCGTGACCCCCAGCCGAGCTCGGCGAAGTACTGATCGACATCGACTTCCTGGAGCACTACCGTCTCGGTGAGTGTGCCAGTCGTTCCCATTTCGACCTCCAGGATCGTCGGCTCCGTTTGCGCGGGATGAGTCAACGTGACTCGATAGGAGCCCTCGGGAAGCGACAGCGACGCCGGAGTGAACAGAGGCGCAGAGCCCTTCTGAGAGACGCCGTTGGCATCGACGACGTCTGTGATCTCGGCCCACGGCACGGCATTGAGGACGAGGACGGCGCCAGCGTCCGGCGTTGCGCCCCCACCTCCGAGTCTGGAGAGGACGAACCAGCCTGCGACAGCCAAGACCAGTACGGCGGCGACCAGGCCGAGCCAGAGCTTTCCTCGTCCTCCGGCCACCTGCGATGCGGCGCCCGAAGGCGGTGCCGCCACCGGTGGGGGAGGAGCCGTCTGAGGAGTGGCTGGTGGCGAAGCGCCAACCTCGGTCGTCACCGGCCTCGTCGAGTCCGTAGCTGTTGGAATCGGTGCTTCGACGGTGGCGCCACCTTCCGGTACGACGGAGCCCGTGTCCACGAATGTCGTTGACGCTTCGGACCCCACAGCCTCAGGACCTGAGATCACCGTGGCATCGCCACCTCCCAGATCGCTGACCGACAGCGCCGCGCGAATTTCGGTGACCAGCTGACGCGCCTGGCTGTTGGAGCTGTCGAGCTCGACCGCCTGACGGGCACGGGTGAGGGCCTGCTGCAGCTGCTTGCGCGACAGGAGGTTGCGCGCCTCCGCCTCGAGACCCTTCGAACGTTCCTTG
>JANQPS010000970.1 GCA_028285365.1 Thermoanaerobaculia bacterium
GAATCTGAACCTTGCGCAGGAGGTCGAGCTCTTGGAGCAGTCGGCCTGTTCCGAGCACGACCGAAGCCAGAGGGTCTTCGGCGGGTACGACCGGCAGCCCGGTCTCGTCCCGCAGCCTCTGGTCGAGGTTGCGCAAGAGTGCTCCTCCGCCCGAGAGCACGATTCCCTTGTCCATGATGTCGGCCGACAGCTCCGGCGGTGTTCTTTCGAGCGCCATTCGCACGACCTCGACGATGGTCGAGACCGGCTCTGCGAGAGCGTCCCGGATCTCGGAGTCGGTGATGATCAGCTCACGGGGCACACCCTCGACGAGGTCGCGTCCCTTGATCTCGAGCTTCATCTCGTCCTTGAGCGGATAGGCGGAGCCGATCTCGATCTTGATCTGCTCTGCCGAGCGCTCTCCGACGAGCAGGTTGTACTTGCGCTTGAGGTACTGGATGATCGCCGAGTCCATCTCGTTTCCAGCTACCCTCACAGACTTGCTGTAGACGGTTCCGGAGAGAGAAATCACTGCAACATCGGTGGTGCCTCCGCCGATGTCGACGACCATGTTTCCCGAGGGCTCCGTGATGGGGAGACCGGCGCCGATCGCGGCCATCATGGCCTGCTCTACGAGAAACACCTCTGACGCTCCCGCGCTCATCGCCGACTCCCGGACCGCGCGCTTCTCGACCGGGGTGATCTCCGAGGGCACTCCGATGACGATCCTCGGACGGGCTGGAAATCGTCGACCGCCGTGCGCTTGCCGAATGAAGTACTTGAGCATCTGCTCGGTGACTTCGAAGTCGGCAATGACGCCGTCTTTCATGGGCCGCACAGCGATGACGTTTCCCGGGGTACGCCCGAGCATGTCCTTGGCTGCCTGCCCGACCGCCTCGATCTTGTTGGTGAGCTTGTTGATCACCACGATCGAAGGCTCGCGGACGACGATGCCGCCGTTGCGAGTGAACACGAGGGTGTTCGCAGTACCGAGATCGATCGCGAGATCGTTGGAGAACCAGTTGAGCAGAGACCAGCGGGACATGTCTTCAGATGCCTGTCTTGAAACCGGCTGGCCCGTGAGCTGAGCCCGACCGAATCAACGCGTCAGCCACGACGACCGATCCTCGATCCGTCACGCCTGAGCAAAGTGGCGGCGAGGGTACCACGCTGGAGCAGACCCGAGGAGCGCGATGACTCGACTCGGCTGCGCGGCTGGAATCCACTGGCGAAGAACCGCTCTCCAGGAGCTTGCCGCACTTGCGCGCCGGCACCCTCGCGGCCTGCTCAATGGGCATCGACGAAGACCGTTCGGCGCTCGATGGTGTCGTTACCGGCAAGGTCGACCGCCTTGAACACCACCGGGACCTGGCCGGTGCCAAACACCGCCTGGGTACTCGAGAACGAGCCGTCGGCAGAGACCGGGATCCAGCGTCCGTTGACCTCGAGTCGCGCGCCCGGCTCGGTGCGGCCGCGCAGCAGGGCCAAGTGCCCGTTCATGAAAATGTCGACGTCGATGAAAGGCGGCTCTTCGTCCTCTTCCAGAGCCAGGCTCCGATAGGAATCCACACTGAGTCTCTGAGCAGCGCTCCACGAGCCGACGTCGCCATTGACGTCGACGGCTGCCACGCGCCAGAGGTACTTGCCCTCCTCCTGGTGCCCAAGCGTCACCGACGTGCTGCGCCGGTCGTCCACGTCGATCCAGTTGTAGGCAAAGTGACGGCTCTTCGAGACCTGAAGCGCGTACCTGGCAGCCCCTCGAACGGGAGTCCAGCTCAAGGTGACGCGATCGGTGGTGTCGATGTTGACGCTGAACCCGTCCGGAGGCGCGGCAGGCCGCGGCGTGGGAGGAAGGCTCCTCGTCCGCCCGAATGCGGCGTCCGTCTGGCGGACCTCCTGGCGGGTCTCGAGCTCGCGGACTTCACCGGTCTCGACCGACGCAGCCCGAGCGGTCCCCTCGTCGACCCGAATCCGCGATCGTCTCGAGCCTTCCTGCAGCTGGAGTGAGGCTCTGGAGTTCTGGTCGACCATCACCTCGGTGTAAGGCGTGCGCACGCCACTCTGGATCTCCGCGGTGTCGAGCGCCACCCACCCGTACTCCATGAAGCCGAGCATGCGATCGCGGCCCGAAAGCTCGCGGCTCAGCTTGATCAGCGAGCCCGGACGCAGAGTGAAGACGGCTTCTTCGTGACGGAAATGGATCTCTGCCGTCGCATTGGAGGCCGACATCACGTAGTCGCCGTCTTGCAGCTCGACGCGCGGGTAGGCGCGCATGAACTCGCCCGAGTCACCGCGACGAAACCGCACGTCGCCTTCGACACTGCGGAACCAGGCGATGCTGCCACTCAGCCTGAGCCCTTCGAGGACCCCTTGCAGGGTGTCGTAGGCGTCGCGCCCGAAGGTCGCAGCCGACTTGTACTGCAGCTCGGCCAACGAGTTGCGCGCCGACTGCAAGCGCTCGTCGGCGAACCGCAACTCGGATCGGTACGCGTCGAGCTCGCTCTCGCCCGCGAGTTGACCCTTCAAGCTGGTTGCACGATCGACCCACTCATAGGCGCGTTGCTCGACCCAGTAGGCGCTCCATCGCTGATAGCCGGTGTAGGCACCTACGAAGGTCAGCAAGCACAGCACGATGCCCATCCACATCCGGACACTGTCGACCTGGATGCTGTACCAGTCGGTGTCGCGAAACTTCTTGTTGGACTGCTGTCCAGAGGAAGACATCGAGCGCGTGGGCTCCAAGAGAACAGAACTCAGTGGAGTCTGAAGCAAACGGCACAGACGGCGGGTCGAGATCGTGACCTGCGCATCTCGGCGACTCTCTGCGTCGGGGGACGCTGTCTCGGCCGCCCGAAAGACCAGTCAGCTTACCACGAAACCCTTGTGAGTAGGGCGTTTGTGGGACCTGAGGAGCTCGCAGGCCAAGACCTCGAGGCCTGCCGAGAGCCACTGCTCCAAGCGGCCGATTCCACGCACAGGACGGCCCAGGCTTGCTAGACTGACTGTTTTGGCGGCGCTCGCCGCCGGACTTCCTGGCGCGTACTGCGCCTGCTCGAGGAAAACTCCATGCTGAATGTCTTTCGCGACAACCTGAAGCGCCTCGCCTGGGTGCTCTGGATCGTCATAGCCGTCTTCGTCCTTCTCGTCTTCACCGACTATCGAGGCCAGAACCTCAACGAAGGATCGCCGCAGTCGACTGCCGCTACCGTGGGCTCGCACGACATCACGTTTGCCGAGTACCAGCAGCAGTACCGAACACTCGAGGACAACCTCCGCGCGAACTTCGGCGCTGACTACAACTCGGATCTCGCCAGACAGCTCGGTATTCCTACGCAGGCACTCAATCAGGTCGTCGCCCAGAAGATCTTCCTCATGGAAGCCGAGAAGGCCGGTCTCCAGGCCATAGACGAAGAGGTCCGCGACGAGATCCTCTCCGTGCCGGTCTTCCTGGACCCACAGGGCCGATTCGTCGGTAGAGATGAGTACCAGGACATTCTCAGGGCCAATCGCCTGAACCCGGCCGACTTCGAGCGCGGCATTCGCCAGGACGTACTTGTCAACAAGTTCAGAAACATCCTCGCGAGCACGGCATGGGTCTCGAGCGCCGAGGCCGAGAAGGTGGCGCGCGAGGAGGCAGACACCGCGACGATTCGGTACCTCAAGCTCCAAGCGAGCGACATCACCGATGACATCGAGGTCTCCGACGACGAGCTCGCTTCGTTCTTCGCGGAGAACACCTCCAACTACAACATCCCCGAGAGCCGGTCGGTGGCCTACCTCAGCGTCAACACCAACACCGTGCGTGCGACGATCGAGATCTCCGACGACGAGCTGCGCACGTACTACGACGCCAACACCGACGAGTTCACCCAGGAGGAACAGGTCCGGGCGCGTCACATCCTCCTTTTCGTCAACGAGAGCCGCACCGCCGAAGAGGCACAGTCGCAGCTGGAAGCAGCCAAGCAGCGCGTCGCGGGCGGTGAGGACTTCGCCGAGGTCGCGCGTGAGCTCTCCGAAGACGAAGCCACCGCAGAGCGCGGCGGCGAGCTGGGCTTCTTCGGTCGAGGCCGCATGACTCCGTCGTTCGAAGACGCGGCTTTCGGGGCGGAGAGCGGGACGCTCGTCGGACCGATCGAGAATCAGCTCGGGCCAAGGACCGGCTACCACCTCATCGAGGTCCTCGCAAAGCGCGAAGGCGGCCTGCAAGCGTTCGAAGAGGTCAGCAACCGAATCCGGGTCCGTTTGCTCAACGATCGCGCCCGCACGGAGTCCGAGTCCAAAGCCAACGAGATTTTCGCCAAGGTCGGCGAGACCACCTTCAGCGATGTCGAAGCGCTCCGAGCGGTAGCTCAGGAAGAGGGAATTGCTCTCGAGCAGCCGGCCCCCTTCACCCGTGAAGACTCCATTCCTGGTATCGGTCGCGCAACACCGTTTGCCAATAAGGCCTTCGAGCTCGACCCCGGCGAAATCTCCGAACCGATCCGCATCGCCGCTGGCTGGGCAATGCTGACGGTCCTCGAGGTCGAGCCACCTCGAGCTCCAACCCTCGACGAGGTGCGTGATGAGGTCCTGGGCGACGCACGGGAGGACAAGAAGGCCACCGTGGCGAGTCAACGCATTGCCGACCTGCGCACCCGCCTCGATGCTGGCGAGACCTTCGAGTCCCTTGCCGAGGAGATCGGCCAGGTTCCAGAGACCGCGGGCCCGATCGGTCGGACCGGAGGAGCCGGTCAGCTCGGCATTGCGCCGGACCTCAATTCGGCAGTGCTGGCACTCGAACAAGGTCAGTTTGGTGGCCCGGTCGACACTCCGTCGGGAACAATGGTCTTCGAGGTCACCGAGCGGAATCACTTCGACCCGGCAACCTTCGAAGAGCAGCGTGAGCAGACGACCGACCCTCTGAGGGCGATGCGCATGAACAACCTGCTTCAGTCGTTCATCGAGCAGCGTCGAACCGAGCTCGACGTGACCATGAGCCCTGCGCTCGTCGAGAACTTCGAACTCCAAGCCTCGACCGAAGCTCCCTGACACTCCGAGCCCCAAAGGCACCGCAGCCTTGATTGCTCTTCTGCGAGGACAGCTGAGGAACTCGGCGCCGGGTGAGGTCGTGCTCGACGTCAGCGGCGTCGGCTACGGCCTGCGCACTCCTCTCTCGACCTTCTTCGAGCTGGAGAAGCAGCTCGAGAAGCAGGGTGCGGGCGCCACCGTCGAGCTCCTGGTTCACACCCACGTTCGTGACGATGCGATCGAGCTCTTCGGTTTTCTCAGCCAAGACGAGAAGACGCTCTTCGAGAAGCTGATCTCCGTTTCCGGGATCGGTCCGAGGCTGGCCCTCAACATCCTCTCCGGAGCTGGTCCGAGCGACCTGCTACGAGCGCTCGCGACGTCGGACATCACGGCACTGGTGGGCATTCCCGGAATCGGCAAGAAGACCGCAGAGCGGATGGTGCTCGAGCTGCGGGATCAGGCAGATCAGCTGAGAGGCGAGTTGGCAGACGAGCCGTCCCGGAAGAGCGCGCCTGCGGCAACTGCCGAGGTCGAGCTCGTCCAGGCCCTTCTCGGTCTCGGCTACAAGAAAGCCGAAGCCGAGCGCGAAGCTCGAGACGTCTGCGAGGAGCACACGGAGGCCGAGTTCAGCGAGCAGCTTCGCATCGCCCTGCGCCGACTCTCTCGGTTCTAGGGGCTCTGGACGGAGTCCTCGGCACACCCCCGACCCTCGAGACAGGGAGACACTTCTGGCGCCTCCGCGTGACCCCCGGGCTCACAGGTCTGCGCACTCGAGAGAAGCGCCCCACCGTGAGCCGAAGCTTGCCAGACGGCTACAATCGCCCGCATGGATGACGAGCGCTCTTTGCTGTCCGGGTCCCCAGACCACGACGATCTCGGCATCGAGCGCTCGCTGCGACCTCGAACCCTCGACGAGTACATCGGTCAAGCCAAGACGGTCGAGAACCTGCGGATCTTCATTCAGGCAGCTCGACAGCGGCGCGAGCCTCTCGACCACCTCTTGCTGTTCGGGCCACCGGGGCTCGGCAAGACGACCCTGGCGCACATCGTCGCGCACGAAATGGGGGCCTCGTTGCGCTCGACCTCTGGGCCGGTGCTCGAGCGTGCCGGCGATCTGGCCGCGATCCTCACCAACCTCGAACCTGGCGAGGTGCTCTTCATCGACGAGATCCACCGACTCGGACCCACGGTCGAGGAGATCCTCTACCCCGCGCTCGAGGACTTCAATCTCGACCTCGTGCTGGGACAGGGACCAGCCGCTCGCACGGTCAAGATCGAGCTGCCGCGTTTCACGCTCGTGGGTGCAACAACCAGGGCCGGTCTCATTACCGCACCGCTGCGTGCCCGTTTCGGAATCGTCAACCGCCTCGACTTCTACGACCCGGAAGCGTTGACGACGATCGTCTCGCGCTCAGCGCAGCTGATCGGCGTCGACATGGATGCCGGCGGTGCCGGAGAGATCGCCCTGCGAAGCCGCGGAACTCCGCGGATCGCCAACCGGCTGCTTCGTCGCGTCCGGGACTTCGCCCAGGTCGACGGGAAGACGAAGATCGATCGAGGTGTTGCTGCGCGCGCGCTCGACCAGTTGGAAGTGGATCGCCACGGATTCGATGACATCGATCGGCGGATCCTCGGAGTCCTGATCGAGCACTACCAAGGTGGTCCCGCAGGCGTCAAAGCCCTGGCGGCCGCTGTTGGCGAAGACGAAGGCACGCTCGAGGACCTCTACGAGCCATACTTGATCCAAGAGGGTTTCCTCCAACGGACGCGGCGCGGGCGAGTGGCTACACGTCGCGCGTACGAGCATCTGGGACTCACGCCGCCAGCAGGTCAGACACCAACGCTCTTCTGAAAGCGCGTACGCGCCCCGTGTCTCGCGAGAGCCGGAGGGGTCAGACGCAGGAGGGGTTCCTCCCACCTTCCCACCATGGTCTCTTCGACGCTGATCTGCAACCCGGCAGCTGGTCGCGGGGGCTGGTGGCAAGACGGACCGAGCCCACGCCTTCTGTCGCTGCTCGAGACCCTTCGCGGTCGCGGGTTCGAGCCCACACTCGAGATCACCTCGGCAGCCGGCCACGCTCATGAGCTGGCCCGCCTCGCCGCAGAGGGTGGAGAGCGGGCCGTCTTTGCTCTCGGGGGTGACGGTACGCTGCGCGAAGTGGCCATGGGCCTCGTAGGCAGCGACACCGCACTCGGAATCCTGCCCGCAGGCACGGCGAACGTCCTGGGGATCGCCCTGAATCTGCCGCGCAAGGCCAAAGACTGCGCCGCGGCCTACGACGCCGAGCGCTTGACCTCCAAGCGCATCGACGTCGGCCGCTGCGGAGCCACGACCCGCTTCTTGATGATGGCCTCGTTTGGTCTCGACGCCCGCACGCTTCACAACCTCTCCCCGGACGACAAGCGACGCTTTGGCCGGCTTGCCATTTCGTGGCAAGCCATGCGTGAGCTGGCGCGCGGAGTTCCATCGGCGCTGACCTACCGGCGAGACGACCAACCGCTCGAGACGGCGTCCTTCTTTGCCGTCTGCAACATCGAGTACTACGGCGGACCGTTTCGACTCGCGCGCGGAGCGCTTCCCGACGACGGCTATCTCGACACCGTCGCGCTCGAGGGCGGGCGTCGCCGCCACCTCGCAGCCCTCTTTCGCGTGATTTTCTCGGGCAAGCTTCCCATCCGTCGAGCCCGGCGCGTCGTCATCGATGGCGGCAACGAGATCCAGCTCCAGGTCGACGGAGATCCTGTGTCGCTTCCCTTGCCCCTCGAGGTCACCGTCGAGCCGAGCGCCCTCCGAGTACTGACCCCTTCCAACGAGTCCGCCACGGCGCACTGAGTTCGGCGAGAGCATCACCTCGGAGCGGGCTCACGCCGTGCCGTCTCGGGGGTCCCGGAACACATTGCCTGTAGTACTCTCGTCGGCTCCTCGCAGGCCCGCGAAAAGAGACCTCGACGATGAAGATCATGAAATTCGGCGGCAGCTCGGTGCGCTCCGCGGAGCGCATCGCTCGCGTTGCAAGCCTGGTCGACCAGAGTGCCGGCAGTGAAAGGATCGCCGTCGTCTCGAGCGCCCTTGGCGGCGTCACCGATCAGCTCGTGGCTCTCGGCAACACGGCTCTGGGCGACGAGGCCGAAGCCCTGGCGACCGTCGCCGAGATCGAGAAGCGACACCTCGACGCAGCACGAGAGCTGGCCCGCAGCTCTGAGCGCGAGAGTCTCGAGCACCGCTTGGCCGAGCGCTTCGAGGAGCTCCGCGATGTCGTCCACGGCGTAGCACTGCTCGGCGAATGCTCTCCCAGAACCAACGATCTCATCCTGAGCTTTGGTGAGCGCCTGGCGGTAGAGCTGGTTGCGGCGGCACTTCGCGCACTGGATCGAGACGCCCAGGCGGTCAACACCCGGACCCTGGTCCGAACGGACTCTGCCCACGGGCGGGCTCGGGTCCGCTTCGACGACACGTACGAGGCAGTGCGCGAGCACTTCGACTCTTGCGGTGACCCTGTTCAGGTACTGACGGGCTTCGTCGGGGGCGACGAGCGCGGTCAGACCACAACCATCGGGCGTGGTGGCTCCGACTACACGGC
>JANQPS010000716.1 GCA_028285365.1 Thermoanaerobaculia bacterium
GACGGAGTAGCGCCGCCAGAGAGGCGGACTTCCGTCTTGCGACTGCGATCCTCAGCAGCCTCGAGTGTCGCTGACGCTGTCTCTGGAGTGGCTCGAGCCGTGAGCGCCTGATTCGTCGCGGCTCCGTGTCCCGCGCTGCCCTGCACGTGTGGACTCCTTCCTCCCTCGAGGAATGCAGCCGCTTGCCCGCTGATGGCCCTGCCGACTGATGGCAGTGTGGCTGCGTGATTGGTCCGGCACCGGACAGGTCTCCTGGCTTCGCTCGTCCTACTGGCCTGACCTTCCCATCAATGGACCCGGTCGATCGGGCTCGATTGACAGTGGCTGACGCCGGAGCGTCGTGAGGCGTTCGTCACGTTGACAGTCGCGGGGCGGCGGGAGACTTTCACTCCACTTCCCTTGACCGGTGCCTGTGGATCTTGCTGAGTGGTTTTCGCCTGAGCGACTCGCTTTGCGTCGTTGATTCGGAAACCGGCCTTGGGAAGGGAACGCGGAAGAGACGGCCAGAAGGTCGGTCCAGCCGAGATGGACCTACGCGATCCGGGATCGACTGACACTTTCCCAGCCCAGTGGACGGCCTGTCAAGCGCATCGGCGAGCAGCCCCGACGCCATGGCTTCAGGGTGCGATCGCCGAACCGGCTGTCGGGCTCGACTTGGTCAGGCTCTGCTGCTCAGGCTTCGGCGACCAGAACGATGCGCTCGCGATCCGAGACGACCACGCCGCCGCGGGGCTCCACGGTGATGGCGAACAGGACCGCTTGCCCGACGGAGAGTTTCGCGTTGATCGGAATCTCGACGGTGTTGTGCCCCTGAGGGATGTCGAAGACACCTCCGTCGATTGGGTAGCGATCGTCGCGCGCCGCGTCGAAGATCCACAGCTGGTACTGAAACTCGGCGGGGTCGTTGGCTGTGACGCCGCTCAGTCGGATTACCCCGGTTTGGCCCTGAGCATCCCAGACGATCTGGCCGCTCGCCTCTGCCACGAGCGGGTCTTCAGAGGGCTGGAGGTCCAGAGTAGCTTCGTTGGCAGGGTTGCCGGCGAGCTGGACGGTTCCGCTCGGGTCGTCGCCGCGGCCGGCCTGGGTGGCGTCGGGGGTCTCCGCGACGGGGGGCGCGACTCGTGGCAACCATGCGAAGACTGCGAGTAGGCATGCAGCGGCCGCGAGCAGCCACGGAGCGCGAACGGAGCTCGAGCCCTCGGCGGTGGGAAGTGCGTCGGTTGCGCGGTCGGCCGCCTTGTCGAGAGCTGGGAACTCGAGAGTCTTGCCGAGCGTCGAGTGGTTCGCTTCCCTTTGACCAGCATTTGACTGGTCGGCAGTCGAGTGATCTGCCTGTGCCAATCTGAGTGCCGGCACGACCAGGGCCGCCTGGCGGCTGACGCGCTGTTGGAGCTCGAGCGGCATCGAGTCGGCGTGCTGGTCTTTGTCGCTCAGGCACACGTCGAGCGCTGCGACGCTCATCTCGACGTCGCGCCGCTCGCGCTCGTAGGCGAAGGGATCGCTCAGGCGCAAGGACTCTAGGCGGGCCGCATCAGAAGGTGCGAGACCGCGGGTCGTGTGCTCGATCAGGAGATCGGTGAGCTCTCTGGCCAACGGAGTGTCCCTCGAGTAGGGGTGGTGTGGCGTGAGGCGGCGGTGAGGAGCGGCTCGAGACCGAGCGTAGCAACGTAGGCCTCAGGTGACCGAATGCGAGGTACAAAAAAGGGAGCAGAAGGTCGCCGCGTAGGAGACTTCGGTATTGCGATCTCTTCGGATGTGGCGTTGGAGGAGCATTCTCCAACCTCCACTTCGCTGCAGAGCAGCACACGTCGCGTCGGTCGGTGCCCTGCACCCTGAACGCCGGTCGTCTAGTGACGCGCCGGCTCCCTGGGCGCCAGGATTCAGCTGCAGGTTTTGTCGCGGTCGGGGTACATCTGAGAAGAGCGCTCGGACGAAGATGTTGGAGCCCGGAAAACGAAGTCTCCTCCCAACATAGTTTCTCCCTCTGAGGTTCAGCATGACAGTCACACTCCAGTCACCAGCCCACCACGGAGAGATTGCCTTTTCATCCCCCGATCTGCCGTCCACTGGATCGTCCGATTCCACCGCCACCGCGCATTTTGCCGGCGTTGCCGGCGGACCCGGGAAGGCTCCTCGCGCAGCGGCCGCCGAACCCATCCTGCCGCGAATCGCGCAGGGCGACAGCGCGGCAGTGGCGGAGTTCATGGAGCGCTACAAGCCCCTCATCTGGTGGCTGGCCCGCAAGTGGCGTGCCGACGACATCGAAGATGCGGTGCAGGAGGTTCTGATCGAGCTGTGGAAGAAGGCTGACCGCTTCGATCCAGCGAAGTCCTCCGAGTCGACTTTTGTCGGCATGGTGGCTCGCCGCAGGCTGATCGACCGCTACCGCAGGTGCCAGCGCGACCTCGACTGCATCGATCTGGAAGAGATGGTTCTCGACCCGCCCTCCTCGGACGAGGGCGCCCTCGAAGCCACTGCCGAGCTCGCTCTTGCCGGTCGAGCGGTGTCCCACTTGAGGAAGTGTGAGCGCGAGGTCCTCATGATGAGCGTCCAGATGGGCTACTCGCACTCCGAGATTGCGGGCCTCACGAAGCTCCCTCTGGGCACCGTCAAGACTCATCTCCGGCGGGCACAGATGCGCCTGCGTGCGGAGCTGGCTCGCAAGCCTCTGCCTCAGATGCCCTCCTGACCAGACTCGGGGTACTGCCCATCGAGCTGCGGAGGCAGTGCCGGTTGCCCTGGGGCCGAGCGGCAACGGC
>JANQPS010000729.1 GCA_028285365.1 Thermoanaerobaculia bacterium
GACGGGTAGACGGGTCGGCTCATTGACGTTGGGCTCGTCCTCCAGGCGAGTCTTTGGTGCTTGCGACTCGCCTCGCGCAGGCTGTTGGGATTCAGAGCCTGTAGCGGAGCTTCGGCATCTTGCGCGGCAGCAGTCGACGCCGGACGGTCTCGGCGACTCTCTTGGCTGCAACGGCCAGCGGCCGCCACGAGTTGTTGTCGACCGTGGCTTCTGAATCGGTCTGACCGGCCGAGAGATTCGGGTCCCGCTCTGGCTCGGAGTGTTTTTCCCACGCCCGGCGGTACTGCCCCAGCTGGGGTATGACACCCGAGGTCGACGTTTCGGTCTTCCGGGCGATCACGAACGACGCGGCCTGTGCTCCGCCGTAGCGTCCGTAGCTGAGGGCGTCGAGGCTTCCGGGGTCGTAGTCGTAGATCTTCCAGCGATCCGAGTAGAGGCGTCCGCGATGCCAGTAGGCGTAGTACTCGCACAGATAGCTGGCGTCGAGCGTGTAGCCGTTGGCGTTGTAGTAGTCGGCAAAAAACGTCGGACACAACATGTAGAAGCCGAGGTCCATGTGGTTGTTGGACGGTACGGCACAGTGGATGACCCGACCCCCCGGCTTGAGCAGACGGTGCAAGTTCTCGAGTACCTGCGGCAGGTGGAAGATCTGGACGATCGTGCCGGTCTCGAACACGGCGTCGAAGCACCCTGCGAGATCGTCGGGGATCGGTTCGTTGAGATCGAAGATGTGCTCGGCACCCTCCCAGGGCTCCACGTCGCAGCTCTCGATGCTGTCGAAGCCGAGCTGCTCGAAGAAGGTCGTGTCCGCGAGACATCCCTGGCGAGCGAGTCTTGGATCGTGTGATCTCGCGGCGGTCTGCGGCGCTTTGAGCGCGACGTCGTCCGTGCGCGCCCAGCTCTCGAGGTCGGACTGCGTGAAGTAGACGGAGGAGCGTCCGAGCTGCAGCACGCGACCGGAGAAGGGGCGTTTCTTGGATTCGAGGAGCAGCAGCCTGGCGCTACCGCGGGGAATTCCCATGATGGTCCTGCCTGATGGTTGAGGGCGCTTTTGTGGGGCGCCGCTGTCGAGTGCGGCCGTTCACGTTGCCAGCGGGCCCTGGTCGATCTCGGGCTCCCAGCCGGGGAGAAGGTCGTCGTAACGCTCGGGGATGGGTGGAAGCTCGGTCTTGAGTCCCTCGCGAAATCCCTTGAGCTTGGCGAAGACTGCGGCTTGATTCCCTTTGGGGAGCTCGCGGAGCGCTGCCAATGGTGCAGAGAGAGCCAGGGCCCCGACGGCGGTCAGCCAGTTTCCAGGCTTGGCGTACTTGCGCAGGAAGATGGCTGTGCTGCGGCCGGTGTGGAAGGTGCGGCTGGGTTTGTAGACCCCGATCGAGTGCGAGATCATGTGCCAGAGGCGCGCGCGATGAGCGTACATGCAGCGGTAGCCCGCTCGGCGCATGCGCACGCAGAAGTCGGCGTCTTCGACGCCCAGGTAGTACACGGGATCCCAGAAGCCGATCGTCTCGAAGACCTCGCGCCTGACGAGCATTGCGCACCCGTTGATGTAGGGAACGCTCTCGTCGCGATCGTACTGCCCCCGGTCGAACTCGCCGTCGCCCCGCTCCCTGGTGACCGATTCCCGAAAGCGTAGGCGTCCGCCGGCCGACCAGAGTCGTTCGCGGTCGGAGTAGTAGTAGGACTTTGGGCCGACACAGCCGATTCGTGGGTCGGTCTCGGCGAGGCCGACCATCTCGCTCAACATCGACGGTTCGACCTCGATGTCGTTGTTCATCAACAAGACATAGTCGTACCCGGCATCGACCGCCCACTGAATGCCGTGGTTGAGACCCCACGAGATGCCGTGGTTGCTCGCCACCCTCAGCTGGCGAACGCCTGGGTGCTTCGAGCTGATCACCTCGAACGAGTCGTCGGTGGAGCCGTTGTCGACGACGACGAGGTCGAGAGCGGCGTAGTCCAGCTCGAGTAGCGAGTCGAGCGTCAACAGAGTGACGTCTCGACCGTTGTAGTTGAGCACGATTCCGGCGACTCGAGGCTTCATGGAGGAGCCGAGCGTAGGTGTCTCGGCCCGACCTGGTCAAGCCGGAGCACCACCTGTAGGAGACCTGCTCGACCGTGGCCCGGCCAGCTAGGCGTACACTTGCGCCCATGTCAAGGCAGAGCGAGGGTCGATCGACGTCTTCGGGCGAGCCTCGTCTGCAGGACCGGGCTGCTGATCTCACCAACGCGGATCTCCTGCCGACGGATGCCGAGAGCCGTACCTGGAGCGCCAGACACCTCGCAGCTCTGTGGATCGGAATGGTGGCCTGCGTGCCCACCTACATGCTGGCCGGCGGCCTGATCGATCTCGGAATGAGCTGGTGGCAGGCCGTGGTCACAGTTGGTCTCGGTAACGTCATCGTCGTCGTGCCGATGATTCTGTGTGGCCATGCCGGTGCGCACTACGGCATCACGTTTCCGGTACTGGCGCGGGCGAGTTTCGGAACTCGTGGTGCTCACGTGCCGGCCCTCCTGCGCGCGGCGGTAGCGTGTGGCTGGTTCGGTATCCAGACCTGGATCGGTGGCTCGGCCATCTACCAGTTGCTCCTGATCCTGCGCGGCTCGCCAGAGCCTGGCGCCGATCTTGCGCTGCTCGGTATCAACCTCGGCGAGCTCACGTGTTTCCTTGGTTTCTGGATCCTCCAGGTCGTCGTCGTGTGGCGCGGAATGGACTCGATCAAGGTCCTCGAAAACTGGGCTGCACCCGTCCTCGTGCTCATGGGACTCGCGTTGTTGACGTGGGCTGTCGTTCGGGCTCAGGGGCTGGGACCGATGCTCAGTGCGCCGTCACAGTTTGGACCCGGTGGAGCCCAGGAAGGGCGATTCTGGGAGGTCTTCTTTCCCGGGCTGACTGGCATGGTCGGCTTCTGGGCGACGCTGTCGCTCAACATCCCCGACTTCACGCGCTACGCGAGATCACAGCGTGACCAGGTCTGGGGCCAGGTTCTCGGACTGCCGCCGTTTATGGTCTTGTTCTCTTTCGTAGGGGTGGCGGTCACGTCTGCCACCGTGGTGATCTTCGGAGAGCCGATCGCAGACCCGACAGTTCTGCTCGGTCGCATCGGCACGGGCTGGGGAGTGGTCGTCGCGCTCGGTGCGTTGAGCCTTGCGACGCTCTCGACCAACCTTGCAGCCAACGTGGTCTCGCCCGCCAACGCCCTCGTCAACCTCGCGCCGGGACGAGTCGACTTTCGGAGGGGTGCCTTGCTCGCCGCAGGGCTCGGCGCGGTATTGCTTCCATGGAAGCTCATCGAGTCCAGTGCCGGCTACATCTTCACGTGGCTCGTGGGGTACTCGGCGCTGCTCGGACCGATCGCCGGTATCTTGATCTGTGACTACTACCTCGTCAGGAAAACGCGCCTCGACGTCGAAGCGCTCTACCGACACGAAGGTCCCTACGGCTACCGCAGCGGCGTCAACCCGGTGGCCGTCGTCGCCCTCGTGCTGGCTACGGCTCCCAACGTGCCGGGCTTCCTGGCCGCTGCAGGACTTGTCGATGGCGTCTCGGGCTTCTGGACCGGCCTCTACGACTACGCCTGGTTTCTCGGTTTTGTCCTGGCGGCCGGCATCTATGGACTCGGCATGCGCTGGGGGCGTGGTCCGTCTGCCGAAGGAGCCGCTACATGAGCCGGTCGGTCCTATCGACCCTGGCCGGACGCCGAGTGCTCGTGACCGGCGCATCAGGGTTCATCGGTCGCCGTCTCTGCGCGCGACTGCTCGAGCTCGAAGCCGAAGTGCACGGAGCCGCGCGAGGCGAGACCTTCAGTCTCGAGTGCGATGTCGACAGCAGGCTGTCGAGCGCCTTTCGGTGGCATCGCTGTGATTTGACCGAGAGCGGCTCGGCGTCGGCGCTCTTGCGCGCGACCGAACCCGACGTCGTGTTCCACCTGGCGAGTGTGGTTCACGGGTCGCGCGAGCGACGCTGGGTCCGGCCCATGCTCGACGCCAACCTCTGCAGTACCGTCGATCTGCTCGATGGCGCGGTCGAGATCGGATGTGAGCGTTTCGTGATGGCCTCGTCGCTCGAAGAGGCAGCACCTGGCGAGACGGTGAGCTCGCCGTACGCAGCGGCAAAGACGGCCGCTTCGATCTACGCCGATCTCTTCTCGAACGTGTACGAGCTGCCGGTGACCAAGGCCCGTATCTTCATGGTCTACGGGCCCGGTCCGCAGGACACCAACAAGCTGGTGCCTTTTGTCATTCGTGAGCTGCTGGCCGGAAGAGCACCCAAGATGTCGTCAGGGCGCCGTGACGTCGACTGGGTTTTTGTCGACGACGTGGTCGAGGGGCTCGTGCACGCGTCGATCGCCGAGGCGGCCGCTCACCAGACAGTCGATCTCGGCACCGGCCGTCTCGTCGAGGTGAGACAGGTCGGCGAGATGATTGCTGAACGAGTCCGCCGAGTGTCAGGTCTGGATGTGGCCCCCGAGTTTGGTGCTCTTCCCGATCGATCAGGCGAAGTCGTCAGGGTTGCCGACGTCGAGGCTACGAAGAAGCGACTCGGGTGGTCGCCTGAAGTGTCTCTGGAGGCTGGACTCGACCTCACGATCGACTGGTTCGAGAACCAGCTCGGGTGACCGGGCGAGGTGAGCGGGTGAGGTGTCGCTATCGCGGCCTTCCAGCTCGGTCTCGCCAGTAGCGCTCTGGCTGAGAGACGACTCTCTGCCTGAACGACTGCGGTGGCTCGTCGAGGGCGCGCAGTTGTGATTCGTACAGCAGGGCCGCCTCGCCTTTGGCCTTGCGGTCGGCGACTGACGATCTCGGCTGACGAGCACGACGGTGGCGCAGGGGCGGCCAGAGGGCGCGCAGGCGCGGCAGGAGGTGGGCCGCGTACGGGAAGTCCTCGTAGTAGATGAGACGGTCGCGTGAGGCGGGGGAAGTCTTGGCGCCGAGATGGGTGAGGCGATGGCCGTCGGCGCCCACGTCGA
>JANQPS010000735.1 GCA_028285365.1 Thermoanaerobaculia bacterium
TGGCGTCTGCGAGGCGCGGATGGAACGATCACCTACCGGGTCGAGAGCCCGAACGACGGCGTGCTCGTGTCCACGATCCTCGATGACCATCTGCCGTTCGGCGGCCGCTGGATCTGGAGTGTCAGCGTGGTAGAGGGTGCCACTCTGGTCGTGGTTCGCGAGGAGGGGCACGTCTCCTCGGCTTTGTTCAGGTTCTTCGCGAAATATGTGTTTGGGCATGAGACGTCCATCGTTGGCGCACTGAGCGACCTGGAAGCTCACCTGACGGATCGTTAGCGCTCCTGGCAGGCTGACGCGAGGCCGCCGCCGGCCGCGCCCGAAGTGTTGGGCCAGAATGAAGGGCTCCTTCTCAACACAAGGGGGCGTCGATGCAGCGAAGCGATATTCGGCTACTTCAAAACGAGCTAAAGGAGGCAGGTCTCTACGACGGCGAGATCGATGGCCAGCGCGGCGACAAGACTGGTCAGGCCGTTCGGGCAGCACTGCTGAAGCGAACGGACATCCTGCCGCCGGAGTGGGAGTCTTGGAGCGGACGTCGGAAGATGGTGGCGCTGGTGCAGCTCGCCTGCCACGAAGCCGGCATCGATGCCGGGCCAATCGATGGGTTCTACGGCATGACCACCGAGAATGCGGCCGACCTGCTCCGAGTCCTCGTGACGACGGGCTCTTTGCCTCGTCACTTCAGCGACATCGATCGGATCGAGGCCAATCCTCACGACTTGCCCAGGGAAGCGAGGGACGATCTGGATGGGTTCTACGGCCTTGTCGAACAGCCGAGCGCCCTCCCGATCACCCGGGTGGACTGCCCGTGGCGGCTGCGTCTCGACTGGGACCTGCAGACGACGACTCGCAAGATAGCCGTTCACGAGAAGCTGGCCGACAGTGTCTCGAAGGTGCTCGACTCTGCCTTGCAGCACTATGGCTTGGAGAGCATCGTTGCCTTGGGCCTCGATCGCTACGGTGGTGGCTTCAATCACCGCAAGAAGCGAGGTAGCACCACGAGCTGGTCCACGCATGCGTGGGGTATTGCGCTCGACTGGTTCCCGTCGAGGAACAAGCTGAGCTGGCGCAGCGATCGAGCCAGTCTCGCGCATCCCGATCTGGACTTCTGGTGGGAAGCCTGGGAGCAAGAGGGATGGCTCAGTCTCGGGCGCGCCGAGGATCGGGACTGGATGCACGTCCAGGCCGCGCAGAGATAGCCTGTACAGAGCGAGATACGGAGGGGTAGTCGACGACCGGACCGCGTCGGATAGCTGCTAGCCTGCCGGTCCATGCCCTATCACCTCTTCGACACAGCTTTCGGAACCTGCGCCATCGCCTGGAGCGAGGTGGGGTTGACGCGCGTCTTACTCCCGGAGTCGACCCGCTCGAAGACCGAGGCTCGCGTGCGAAGCCCTGGCATGGAACCGTCCGGAAGTGGCAAGCCGGAGTTTGCCGAAGAGGCGCTGACCCTGCTGGGGGCCTACCTCGATGGCTCGGACGCGTCCTTCGAGTCCATCCGCCTAGACGAAACCATCGTGACGGGCTTCAACGCATCGGTCTATCGAGCCCTGAGGAACGTGCCGCGGGGTACGACCGTCACCTATGGCGACCTTGCGGAGCAAGTGGGCCAACCCGGTGCGGCGCAAGCGGTCGGCGTCGCCATGGGCCGGAACCCGTGGCCGGTCATCGTGCCCTGTCATCGGGTGCTCGCCAGTGGCGGGAAGGTGGGTGGATTCTCCGCGCCTGGGGGAGTTTCGACTAAGGAGAGGCTTCTCGCGCTCGAAGGCGTGAGGATTGGCAGTCAGATCCAACCGAGTCTCTTCTGATCAGAGAGGCGATTGGCTCCTTCAGGGCGTCGTGTCGTTCCACCGGAAGACGTCTCCTGTCTCGAAGCCGTCCGCGAACAGAAGCATGTTCTCGGGCGCCAGCTCCCAGGCGCCTATGTCGACGGTGGCGCCGTAGCGTCGTGGGTTGCCGTCGATGTCCACAGCAGGAAGGCCGCCGGGCGGGGAGTCGTCGCCTGCGTCGATAGCCGGCGACGTCCACGCCAGAGCGTAGGTCTCGAAGTTGGGGTCGTCCATGAACTGTGGATCGATTCCAATGAGGTTGTTGCTTTGCGACACGCCTCCAGTAAGGGACCAGTTTCCCGCGACGGTGTTGTTGTCGTTTCGCCAGGCGATGGTGTTGTAGATGGAGACCACGCCGTCCTGCCCTTGGTTCTGGATGAACACTCCGAGATCGCTGTTCTCCGTGACCGTGTAGTTGCTCACCTCGAGCGTCAACCCTGGATCCGAGCCGACATCCTGTGTGCGACCGTAGAGCCCGCCGATCGGCGAGCCGGCAACGGCGGAACCACGTGCGGTGATGCGACAGCCTTCGGTCGCGTCGAGGCGGAGCGAATACTGATCATCGGTGAAGGAACTGCCGAACAACCAGCGGTTGCGCTCCTCCTCGATGACCGCGCTGTCGAGACAGTTGAGATAGCCGTTGAGTGCGTCGATCGAGATCACGGTGGCGCCAGGGTCTTCTGCGAAGTTGCGTGAGACAGGCCGCACCAACCAGTTGTTGCGAATGCGGATCCGAGACGACCCTTGAGCACTCGCGTACACATTGCAGCCCAGGGATATGCCACCTGTGTTGCCGAAGGGGGCCTCGCAGCGGTTCTCGGAGAAGCTCGAATCCTCAAGGGTGAGCTGGGCACTTTCGAAGGTAGCCAGGTATGCGCCGCCGCCACTGGCTTGCGCAGACGTGGTGGGTCCCCAGACCTGGGCCCAACCCTGGAAGATCTGCAGCTCCCGCAGCTCCACGATGGACGTGTCCTGGGCACTGAGCCAGAGTCCGCCACCCCGCGCATCGCTCTGCGCCTGCGCCCGGCTGTTCCAGATCTGAACGTCCTCCAAGATCACGATGGACAGGCCACTGGCGTCGATGGCGAGGGCCCCGCCGTAGTCGGCGCCACCGCCGTCGAGGCCGATCCCAACCAGGACGAGGCCTGCCCCCACGGAACTGGCGGTCAGCACCCGACCGTTGCCCTGCGCATCCAGCCAGGTAGCGCTCCCGGTGCGCTCGGTGAACGTCTCCTCCCAGCCGCCGCTGACGGCGATCGTCTGACCGACCACGGCGTCGAGGGTGAAGAGACCG
>JANQPS010000758.1 GCA_028285365.1 Thermoanaerobaculia bacterium
GCCGTTGAGAACGGCCCTAGCGAACCCGATCAGTTCTGCTTGATCTGCGATATCTAACGATTTGGAATTCTGTAGCCGCACCCGCGTGCCCGCCAGCGAGCGCAGCGAGCTGCCCTCCAGGGTTCCGCCGACTACAGCAATTCCTTGTTAGATGGCCCGGTGGTGGTGCGACCCCACAGCTAGGGCCCAAAAGCGAACGCGAGTACAGCTGCAAACACCCCTAGGTACGGGATCCCTAGCGTGAAGTACGCCCATCGTCTCACGGTTCGGCTCGGTGAGTAGGTCGTACCGGCCCGATGCGCTCGTCGACACTCCCGAATCGCAGGCCAGGTCACGCCGAGCACCACTGGCACGACCATCACCAACTGCGCCATCGCGATTCTGCGGAAGCCAGGTGAGGCACCCTCGTACGTGGCGATGCCCAACCACTGCGCACCACCCAGGGCTATTGCGAGTCCTACGCACACCCACCACCGCACAGATAGCCCAACCGTCAGCAACGCCCAGGCGGTCGCACCGGGAACCAAAACGAGTACGGCGTATGCGAAGAGCGCGGACTGGAGTCGCCCGCCGTCCGAGTACGCGAACACGAAATGATAGACCCCGCCACCGAACGGAAAGGCCAGAACCGACAGGATCACGCTGGCCAACACGAGCACGACGATCGCGGCCAGCGTGTCTCGGATTACCAGCAAGGCGGCCTTGGTCATCAGCTCACGAGTAGGGCCATCTAACGATTTGGAATTCTGCTGCCGCACCGGCTAGGTGACAAACCGCACGGTTACTGAACGACCCCTCACAGGCTACGCGGACAGCAGCAATTCCTTGTTAGAACGCGCACCCGCCCGTCGACCTCGTTCGCACAATGCCTGCCGACCCCGAGGACGGAGCCTGTCGGAAACGAACTGCGAACTTCCTCGGGCCCGCTCTCTAGATTGTCTCAGCCCACCGGTACGGCCACACTCTCGAGATACCGGTAGCCGAGGTACGCGAGGGCAAAAACCACGGTCGCCGCGAGCATCACCGGCGCTCGGCTTCCAGGGAATAGGAAGTACGCAGGCGCCAGTAGGAGCGCCATCGCAGCCAGAAACGCCTGGGGTGCACCTGTGGCTCGACGCCAGATAAGCGCGGCCGTCGCGAGGTTCGTTACACTCCAGACCGAAGCTGAGATCGCAGCCAGAGGCGACGTCCCAGCCGATCGCGGCCAGGCTGCCCACACCGCTGCGAGCCCCGCCATTCCGGCGGCCAAGAATGTCGACGCGAGCGCTGTGACTCCAATCGGTTTCCCTTTCATCTCCCCTCCCCTTACGCGCTTTCTAACGATTTGGAATTCTGCTGCCGCACCCGCTTCGTGACAAACCGCTGAGCTACCCGATGACGCCGCGCGGTCAACGCGGACAGCAGCAATTCCTTGTTAGGGCGCAGCGGTCGAGCATCCCACGCTGGATCACCACCGCCACGGCATGCCTCAACCTCGTACCGCGCCGACTACCGCCGACTGGTCAGGTGACGAACGAACGGCGCTAGTAGCGCGGCGAGTCCCGCATAGCTGATCACGCTTCCCTGGACCGGATCGACATCGAGTGTCACGAGTAGGGCGACGGTGGTGGGCACGAGGAGCCACTCGCTCAACGTGAGCTCTCGCAGCCCCCATCTCCACGAAAGGATCAGGAACAGGAGCGGGGCGGCTCCTGCCGCAATGAGATGAACCCCCCGTCCCCCTCGGCGTCGGCTCGAACACGGCTTGTGCGAACATGACGCCCCACATGAGGCAGAGGATCAACCACGACACGGACGCCTCGTCCCGAGCGATCTGGCGACCGGTCATCCGCGGCCCTCCACCCTATTCGACATGCAACCACCTGCTGC
>JANQPS010000768.1 GCA_028285365.1 Thermoanaerobaculia bacterium
AATTCTCCGAGGCTCGACCGTCATGCGCTCGGAGCTCGTGCGGGGATCGGTCTTCCTGCTCGCCTCTCAGCTGGTCAGGGGACGCACGGACGGCGTCGACGAGCTCCTACGCGACGCTCGGAGTGGTAAAGGCGCCGAAGAAGAGGCCGCCTATTGGCAAGGGCGGCAAGCCGAGATCAACGGCGACCTGGACCTGGCCATCGAGAGCTACCTCGACGCCCTCACTCGCAACTACTACCACCCGATCTCTCAAGAAGCTCTCCGGAGACTGCGATCCGACCGCCTCGAAGGTCGAGCTCGGGTGCTCGCGCGCAATCGCTCGTCGAACAACACCGGTCTCTTCGAGCGTTGGATCCTATTTGGCGACAGCCACCCGGAAGGGGTGAGCGCGTTGGCAGCGCTACAACGTCGCTTCGAGCGCGAGAGTGCGACCCGCCCGATCGTTCCCACGAGCCCCGTGGCGGTCGAAGCCTGGCCGATCTGGCAAAGTCCGCTGGTCCAACCGGAAGACCACCTTCTCGCCCTCGGTCTGTTCGCAGAGTCTGCCAGCGTGGTCAGGAAGTTCTTCCCGCTGGGCGAGCCGGATCTGGCCTTTACCGCGAGTCGCGAGCTGGGACGATCGGGTCGCGTCAGAGACGGACTCCTGATCGCCGAGATCCTTGCGCGACGGATCCCCCGCCGGATCCCCGACCCGGTAGTCCCTGAGCCTTTTCGGCAGACCCTGTACCCCTTCGCCTATCGATCGCTGATCGTCGGCGCGGCTCAGAAGAAGGACGTCGACCCGAGCCTCCTGGCCGCGTTGATCCGCGAAGAATCTCGCTTCGACCCTCGAGCGACGTCTGGAGCGTCGGCCCGCGGTCTCACGCAGTTTGTCCTGCCCACGGCCATTCGACTGGCATCGGCGCAGGGTATGGGCCCGATCTCGGCCGAAGACCTCGAAGATCCGAAGATCGCCATCACCCTCGGGGCCGCGTATCTCCAAGAGCTCCAGCAACGCTTCGGCGGTCCAGGCCCGTCAGTGATCGCCGCCTACAACGCGGGCGAGCCCCAGGCCGAGGTGTGGCAGCTCCACTGCTTCAGCAGCGAGCCGGCCGAGTACCTGTCCAAGATCGGCTTCACCGAGACCCGCAACTACACCCGCCGAGTCCTGGGGAGCCGAGCTCAGTACCGAGACCTGTACGACTGAGCCACCGGCCTTGGCCAGACGAGATCGCGAGGGCGATAGATTCGTGCCGTGTCGCCTCAACGATCCAACAGCGAAGCACAGTCGACCGGCACCCTGAGCGTCGTCTCGACCCCAATCGGCAATCTCGAGGACTTGTCGACGCGAGCGCGCAAGGTGCTCGACTCCTGCGACCTCATCGCTTGCGAAGACACGCGGCGAACGGGACGGCTGCTCGAGCATCTCGGCATCGAGCAACGAATGCTCTCTCTGCACGAGCACAACGAGCGTAAGCGACTCGCCTCACTCCTCGATCGGCTCGACCAAGGCGAGCACGTGGCTCTGGTCGCCGACGCGGGCACTCCGTTGGTCTCGGACCCCGGCTATCTTCTGGTTCGAGAAGCCGTCATTGCAGGTCACGCAGTAGAGGCCGTTCCCGGACCCTCAGCTCTTCTTGCAGCGCTGGTGGTCTCAGGTCTGCCGCCACTACCTTTTACCTTCGCAGGCTTCCCGCCCCCCAAGCGAGGACGCCGCCAGGCCTTCTACACCCGTTTCCGAGACGTCGACCACACCGTGATCGTGTACGAGTCGCCGCACCGCATCGAGCGGAGTCTCGAAGACGCTCTCGAAGCGCTCGGGGACCGACAGGCAGTCCTGGCCCGGGAGCTGACGAAGCTTCACGAAGAGCTGATCCGCGGGAGTCTCACCGAGATTCGTGACTCGCTCTCCGAACGCCCTGCACTCAAGGGAGAGCTGGTCCTGGTCATCGCCGGTGAGACTCACTCGGAACGCGCCAATCGCCCTCCAGACGACTGAGGTTCGCTTACGGCAACGGGTCCGGCATGTGGTGCCCCGCGAGACGCAGGGAGACCGCAGCGTCCCGAGCGCGTTCGAGGGGCACCAGGACGTAGTCGGTATCAAACGTCGAGATCACAAACACCGAAATCTTGGCGGCGGCCAGCTGAGTCGTGAGATCTCGCAAGATCCCGACGAGAGAGAAGTCGAGCGTGCCAACAACTCGAAACGCTCGAAACGGCCCCTCGACCTCTGCGCCCTCGGGTCGGGAGTGCCAGCTGCAGACGAGCGACACTTCTTCGCCGGTCCGTGTCAGCGACACGAACGTGTCTCGAGGAAGACCGACGTCGCTGTCGGCAGGAAGTCGGCAGACGGCCAGTTCCGGCGCAATCCAGTGGAGCGAAAGAGAGGACTTGCTCAAGACGTGATGCTCGGCGCCGGTCCTCTAGCGGGGCTTGACGCCCTCCAGAAAGATCTTGATCGAGTCCTCGAGATACTGCTCGTCGGCATCCTCAGAGTCTCCGACAAGAGCAGCAAACCCGTGATGGCGAGCCATGAACCAATGGCTGCAGAGCGAGATCATGCTGGCAATCAGATGCTTGGCTTCGACGTCTGGCCGCAGCCGACCTGCAATCTGCTCGCGTCGGACTCGCGCCACACCTTCCCTGAACAGCTCGGGGTAGACCAGCTCGGCCAGCTTCGGGTCTTCGAGCTGCATCCAGACGCTGAGACGCACGTACTCCGGATTGTCTCTGAAGAACTGGAACATCGAGCGCATCGACTGCTCGAGCACATTGCCACCGTCGTTCGACGCATCCGCGGTGAGTCGACGCTGCACCTCGGCATAGTGCGAGAAACGCAGCTTCTTGATCTCCTGCCAGAGTTCCTCCTTGGTGCCGAAGTGGTGATGGATGAGGCTCTTCGTGACCCCAGCCTCGGATGCGATGTCGCTCATCGACGTCGCCGCGAAACCCTTGTCCACGAACAGCAGCTCTGCCGCCGCGAGGATGGCGGCTCGAGTGGCCTCGGGATCTCTCTTTCGTGCTTCAGCGACTGACATCGCACCCTCCTGGGGCCGCGATCCAGCAGCCGCCAATCACTCGTGTACCGCGATAGAAGACCGCCGCCTGTCCGGGCGCGACCCCAGCCTGCGGTTCCGAGAACTCGACGTCGACGCTACCATCGCCGCGACTCGTGATGCGACTCTCGACGCCCGGATGACGAGATCGGATCTTTACGGTGGCGTCGATCTCGTCTGGAGCCTCCGGCAAGAGCCAATGGGTGCGCTCACCGACCAGGCCGGAGCGCAGCAGGTCCTTGGCACCGCCGAGAGTCACACGGTTGCGATCCGCGTCGATGTCGAGAACGTAGAGGCGCCCACCCTGGCCGCCGAGCCCGAGTCCACGTCTCTGACCGACCGTGTACCGGTAGTACGGAGCCCCAAGACCGAGCTCGGCCCCGTCTCGATCGACGAGTCGAGCCGACTCGCCGAGCGTCTCTGACGCGTAACGCTCCGGATGACTGGCGACCTGGTCCTCGACGAAGTCACGCACCGAGCCCGGAACGAAGCAGACTTCCATGCTCTCGCTCTTTTCGGCCACGACCAACCCCGCCTCTCGGGCAATCTCACGAATCGACGGCTTGTCGAAGTCACCTAGAGGAAACCAGGTCCGCGACAGGGCCTCCCGACTGAGCTCGAACAAGAAGTAGGACTGGTCCTTCTGCTCGTCCATCCCGCGGTGGAGCTCGGGGCCATCAGGTCCTTCGACGATGCGGGCATAGTGGCCGGTCGCAACGTGAGCGATCCCGAGCTCCGCAGCGCGAGCCATCAGGACGTCGAACTTCACCCAGGTATTGCACCGGACGCACGGACTCGGGGTCCTGCCCTCGAGATAGTCACGTACGAACGGATCGACGACCCGCTCGCGAAAATCGCCGTCCATCCTCAGTGTGTAGTGAGGAAAGCCAACGTCGTGAGCGACCCGCTTGGCATCTGTGAGATCGAGAGCGCCACAGCAGCGTCCGTTGCGGCGCTCGGCGGAGTGGTCCCAGAGCAGCATCGACAGTCCCACGACCTGATGACCTTCTCGCGACAGCAGAAGCGCCGCAACGGAGGAGTCGAGGCCGCCACTCATGGCGACGGCGATCTGCTGACCCGTCACCTCACGAGCGTCGAGCGCACCGGCACCAGCGACGCCTGGCGAGGCTGCCCCCGTCACGTGCCGACTCCCAGGGCACCCACCGACGCCGGAGCCGTCGCTCTGAGAGATGCCACCTCTCGCGCAAGCACCGTGAGAAAGGCATCCACTTCCTCGAGGGTGTTGGAGACACCGAAGCTGATTCGGAGCGCACCGAGCGCATCTCTATCCGATACGCCGAGGGCGCGAATCGTGGAGCTCGGCTCCACCACCCCGGAAGCACAAGCAGAGCCCGTCGACACCGAGAAACCAGCTAGGTCCAGCCGCATCAGCAACGTTTGTCCCACGACACCGTCACACCGAATGTTGCTTGTGTTGGGGAGTCGGGGACTTTCCCGGCAGTGCACGACAGTCCCTTCGATCGCCCCGATCCCTCTCTCGAAGTGATCGCGCAACCCACTGAGCATTCGAGCCCTCTGCGCGACCTCTTCGCGAGCGATCTCGGCCGCCTTGCCCAGTCCCACGATACTGGCCACGTTCTCGGTACTGGCTCGCCGACCGCGCTCTTGACCGCCACCCAGCAGCAGAGGTTCGACCTCGACTCCAGAGCGCACCCAAAGCGCCGCGACACCAGCGGGGCCATTGAACTTGTGTCCTGCCAACGTGATGAAGTCTGCGCCGAGTCCGGCTGCGGTTACCGGGACCTTCCCGACCGCCTGGACTGCATCACACAAAACCAGCACACCCCTCGGTCGGCACAGATCAGCCACCTCGCTCACGGGCTGCAGCGTCCCCACCTCGTTGTTGGCTCTCATGAGCGCAACCAGACGCGTTTGTGGTGTCAGCGCCGTCTCGACATCCGCGACCGCAATCACCCCGTCCGCGCGCGGCGCGATACGCACAACGTCAGCTCCTTCGTCCTCGAGGCGACTCGCCATCTGAAGGACCGAAGGGTGCTCGAAGGCTGAAACGACGAGTCGGCTCTCGGGTGGCTCCGCGACGATCGCCCGGAGCACCATGTTGTTCGCCTCGCTGCCGGACGACAGGAAGACGATCTCCTCGGGGAGCGCTCCCAAGAGATCGGCTACCTGGGCGCGAGCGGCATCGACCGCTCCACGGGCACGCTGACCGTGCCGATGGATCGAGGAAGGATTGGCATGCCAGCTACCCAACCACGGCATCATCGCCTCGACCACCCGAGCATCGGATGGCGTGGTGGCGTTGTGGTCGAAATAGATTCCTGGATCGTCCATGTTGTGCCGAATCTGGAGGTGTTCGGTGCCCGGCTTGCTGTTCGTAGTGATGATTGCGGGCCAACTGGCTCGCTCTAGTACGACGAACGGAACTCGAGAAGCTGAAGCGCCCCAGGAGACGCCGGTGGATCCAAGACCGACCAGGACACGAATGCCGCTGAGGCCACCAGTGTCGATGGCGCTTCGTCAGACGCCGCTCCCACCAAACGACTTGCCCCGTTGCCCGGTGCAATGTGTTCTGGGGGCACCAGATCCTGGAAGGTCGCAGCTGCCAGCGGGGTTCCAACCGCTCTTCTCCGTATTCTATCGAGATCGGGGAGTCCACCGGGCGACGGTTCCTGTGATCCGACGTCGCAAAACCCCCGACTCCGAAAAATCGCTTCTCGCCTAACATGAACCCCGTGAGCCCACTTCGTTGCCAGAATCTCTTCGCGGCCCTTATAGCGATGGCCCTGCTGTGCGCTCCCACGTGGTCGCAAGAGCCCGAGCCTGCGTCGCTTGTACCTGCGGCTACGGGCGAGTCGGAGCCTGGCGCCGAGGACGCCAAGCCCGAGAAGCGCAAAAAGCTCTCGAAGCGCAAGCAACGAGCGGAGCTACAGAGACGAATTGCGGCACTTCCAGAGCTGTATCAGCAGTGGCTGACAGAGGTGGACCTCCTGATCTCGGACGACGAGAAGCTCGCATTCCTCGACATCGAAGAGGACTACCAGCGAGACGCCTTCATCGAGCGCTTCTGGAAGATCCGTGATCCCTACGGTGACACGGCTCGCAACGAGTTCCGTAAGCGCTGGTACGACCGGCTCGCCGCAGCCCGGCAGGCTTTCGGATCGCTCGACGAAGATCGAGCCCGCTACATGCTGCTCAGTGGCCCACCCACGGCCCGCATCCCGTTCCAGTGCACCACGGTGACCTACCCGCTGGAAGTCTGGTTCTATCGCGAGAGCGAGCAGGTCGGGTACGAGTTTTTCCTGGTCTTCGTCAGACGCTTCGGGATGCAGGAGTACACGATCTGGCGCAACACCGATCGAATCGACGAGCTGTTCGATGCCATGGGTGCGGACGGAAACGATCTCCAGTCTCGGTTCGAGCGGCTCTACACCTGCAAAGACGGCGAGATCGTCAGTGGCGCCATTGCCCGGGTCATGAGAAGCCCCATGGAGTACGAGATGCTGCTCGCCAAAGTCGAGCAACCGAGCGCCAACCCTTCGGCAGAGTGGGTGGCCACCTTTGCGTCGTACTCCACCGACATCCCGGACGACGCCGAGACGCTCGACGCCACGCTCGAGCTCGAGTTCCCGGCTCGCTACCAGGCTCGCACCGTGATGCAGGCGAACCTCAGCGTCGAGCGAGAAGACGTCGGGGTCAGCGAGCTCGCTGGCGCACGCACGATCAACCTCGAGATCACGGGCGAGATCCTGCTGGAAGGCAAGCTCTTCGAGAACTTCCGCTATCGGTTCGACTTTCCGGAGGAAACGCTTTCGGGCGACCAGATACCCCTCATGTTCGAGCGGCGACTTCGCCCGGGCGACTATCAGCTCCGTGTGAAAGTCGACGACCTGAACTCCGCACGCCTCTACGGGGAGTCGCTCGACATCGAGGTTCCGCTCCTCGAGCGCCAGACCAAACACGACGAAGACACCGAGCAGATCCTCGACGAAGCAGAGGAGATCATCGCCGCGGACGTCCCCACCGTCGAGATCGTTCCCCCGATCGGCGAGATGCAGACCGGACTCACGCGCTTCGAGACCCTCGCAACCGGGCAGCGCAACATCGCCGAAGTGCGTTTTGCTCTCGATGGTCGCGTGGTCATGCAAAAGCGACGCGCACCCTACTCAGTAGAGCTGGATCTCGGTTCTGTCCCTCAGAAGCACGTCCTGCGCGTCAGCGCTCACGATAAAGCGGGTGTCGAGCTCGATTCCGACGAGCTGGTCCTCAACGCTGGCCGCAACAACTTCGACGTCCGGTTCACCAATCCAGTAGAGGGTGAGGAGTACTCGAGCCAGCTCGATGCGACGGTCGACGTCGAGACTCCCGAAGGCGTCTTCGTCGAGCGCGTCGAGCTCTACTTCAACGAGACCCTGCTCGCGACCCTCTATCAAGAGCCCTTCAAACAGCGCATTCCACTACCCGAAGACAACCAGCTCGCCTATGTGAGGGCCGTCGCCTATCTGCCGGACGGCAACTCCACAGAAGATCTCGTCTACATCAACGCCCCCGACTATCTCGAGATCGTCGACATTCAGTATGTCGAGCTCTACACGAGCGTCGTCGACAGGCAGGGGCGACCGGTCAGCGGCCTCACGCAAGACGACTTCCGGATCAGCGAAGACGGAGTGGCGCAGTCCATCCTCCGCTTCGACAAGGTCGAGAACCTCCCGATCCACATGCAGGTGATGATCGACGTCTCGGCCTCGATGGAGGAGAGCCTGTCGGCCACCAAGCAGGCGGCGCTGCAGTTCTTCGAGACCGCACTCACGCCGAAAGACCGTGCTGCTCTCGTGACCTTCTACGATCACCCTCACCTCGCCGTCGACTACACGAACGAGGTCAGTCAGTTGGCCGGCGGTCTGGCAGGGCTCAAGGCGGAGCGTGGTACGTCGCTCTACGACTCGCTCATCTTTGGTCTCTACTACCTCAACGGCATCAAGGGCCAACGGGCAATGTTGCTGCTTTCCGACGGCAAGGACGAGTCGAGCCGATTCCAGTTCGAAGAGACGATCGAGTACGCCCGTCGCTCTGGCGTCGCCATCTACACGATCGGCCTTGCGCTCAAGGGCAAAGACGCCAAAGCCGCCCGCAAGAAGCTGGCCGACTTCTCGGACGAGACGGGCGGCCGCAGCTACTTCATCGACTCGGTGAGCGAGTTGGCGGCGATCTATCAACAGATTCAGCAGGACCTGCGCTCTCGCTACCTGATCACCTACCAGTCGACCAACAGCGACTCGGGACGCAACTTCCGTCGCGTCGAAGCCTCGAGCACTCGCGCCGGTGTCGAAGTCCGGACGATCAGGGGCTACTACCCCTAAAGGGGAAGACTCCGAAAGCCCCTCGTCCACGGCCGACATCCATCGGCTGATCCGATCCCCGACCCGGGTGCTCTTTGGGATCAGTCGACACCCGGTGGTGAGGAACGCGGGCGTCCGAACCGCGATGGATGCGATGGCAGCTGTCGTGACTGTTAGCATCCTGGTGTGCTGGGTCCACTCTTCTTCGGGCTGCTTCTCGTCACCCAGCTGGTCGCCGCACTCGGCGCGCCGACCGGTCCTAGCGCAGCTGCGCTCGGTTACGCGGTCGAAGACGACGAGGTCGCCGAGCTGCCACCGCGCCATCGCGAGTTCCTCGAGCAGGTCGCTTTCCTCATCACGGAGCGAGAGCGAGATGTCTTCCTGCAGCTGAGCGCTGACTATCGGCGTGACGCCTTCATCCGGCGCTTCTGGCGCACCCGGGACCCGTTCCCCGAATCCCCGCTCAACGAGCTCAAGGAGCAGCTGGAGGAGTTCCAGAGCATGGCCGCGGATCGCTTCGAGGACCCCGAAGATCCTCGCCGCAAGACACTCATGCTCCATGGGCCCGCACAGCGTAGCTTTCGCTCTACCTGCGAGCTCCTTCGGCCACTGGAGATCTGGTACTACCGAAGCAGCCCGGCATCACGCAACGAGTTCTACGCAGTCTTCGTCGGCTTCGGCGGTCGGCAGAGGCTCTGGTCACCCGACGACGGTCTGAGTGCAATCCTCCTGAGGGGCAGTCCACTCGACTTGAACGCCGCGCTAGCCAACGTCGCCGACGTCTGCTCGCGCGGTGACGACATCGTGACGGCTCTGGCTCTGTCTCCCAACTGGAACGATCTGGACCAACAGCTCCCCCAGGTCAACGACGAGTGGGCACTGGCGTTCCTCAACTCGTCTGTCGAAGTCGACGATCAGACCGAGAGCCTGCAGCTCTCCGTCGACTTTCCAGCGAGACACCAGAGTCGAACCGTCGTACGCGCGGCGCTTCGACTGGAACCCGGCGAGCTGGAGCGCCAGCGTGCGGGAGGGCGTGAGACCTTCAACCTCCTACTCGACGGGGAAGTCGTTCTCGACAACGAGCTCTTCGAGACCTTCCGCTACCGCTTCGACCTGCCGAGCACGACCAGCCAGGACGACGACGAGACCATTTCGCTGGTCATCGAGCGCTATCTGCGTCCGGGTCGCTACGAGCTGAACGTGCGACTCGAAGACCTGAACGCCAAGCGGCTCTGGCAATCGAGCGAGGACCTGGAGGTGCCGATCGTTTCGGCGACGCCAAGCCCGTCCGAGACCATGCCGCGACTCGCGGAGTCTGACTCCGAAACAGACGTCTCTGCGTCCATCAGCGCGGCCGATCTTGCAGCGAGTCAGCCACTCGTCCGCCTCCGAGTGCCTAACCAGGAGTTGCTCGTCGGTCGCGCACGCGTCGAAGCGATGACCGAAGGTGAAGGGATAGCGAAGGTTTCGTTCGAGCTCGACGGCCAGTTCATCCTCTCCAAGCGAAGACCGCCCTACGACGTCGAGGTCGACCTGGGCCGAGCACCTCGACTCAGGCAGCTCGTCGCCCGCGCGCTCGACGCGGAGGGCAACGAGATCGCCACCGACCAGGTAGCCATCAATGCGGGCCCCCACAGCTTTGCCGTCAGGCTCGTCGAGCCCCGTCGGGGAGGGACCTACACGGACAGCGTCAGGGCCATCGCAGAGGTCGACGTACCACCTCTCGAAAAGCTCGATCGGGTCGAGTTCTTCTTCAACGAGACCAAGCTCGCGACTCTCTTCCAACCGCCGTTCGTCCAGGCCATCCAGATTCCCTCCGACCTGCCGCTGAGCTACGTCCGAGTCCAGGGCTACCTACAAAACGGCGGTGCCGCAGAAGACCTCGTCTTCGTCAATGCTCCCGAGGACATCGAGTACGTCGACGTCGACTTCGTGGAGCTCTACGTGACCGTTCAGGATCGCAAACGGAAGCTGGTCGAAGACCTCTCAGCCGATGACTTCCGCGTCCTCGAGGACGGCAAGGAGCAGAAGGTGCGTCGCTTCGAGCTCGTTCGCGATCTGCCCGTTCATGCCTGCGTGCTGCTCGACACCTCGACATCGATGGAAGACCGCATCGGCGAGGCCGAAGACGCCGCACTGCATTTCTTCCAGACCGTGCTGTCGGAGAAGGACAGAGCCTGTCTCGTCACGTTCAACGACCATCACGATCTCGTCGTCGGGTTCACGAATAGCGCCGAGATCCTTGCGGGTGGTCTGGTCGAGCTCGAGCCCGAAGGCGAAACCGCGCTCTACGACAGCCTCATCCACACCCTCTTCTACTTCAACGGACTGCGCGGCAAGCGGGCGCTGATTCTGCTTTCTGACGGCGCCGACTCGTCGAGCAAGTATCGTTTCGACGAGGTTCTCGACTTCGCTCGCCGCTCCTCCGTGCAGATCTATTCGATCGGACTCGCCATCGACCATCGGGAGATGGACACGCGATCCAAACTCTCCCGCCTCGCTGCGGAAACAGGAGGCGAGAGCTACTTCGTGGACAGCGCCACTGAGCTCAAGCGGATCTACAGTCAGATCGAACAGGAGCTTCGGTCACAGTATCTGTTGGCCTACCAGTCCACCTCAGAGGCACCGGCGGACGAGTTCCGCCCGATCGAGATCAAGCTCGAGAGGTCCGGACTCAAGGCTCGCACGATCAAGGGCTACTTTCCGTGATCGGCGAGGTTCGAGGCCTCCTCGAGTCGATGCTGAGACCATGTCGAGATGAAGCCGAGATGAAGCCGAGATGAGCGAGTCTCCAGCAACCGGCTCGACACCGACGAAGCTGGTGCTTGCCTCGGCATCCCCACGACGCCGCCACCTCCTCATGGCCCTCGCGCTCGACTTCGAAGTCCGCCCCGCCGAGATCGACGAAACACCCAAAGACGGCGAGAGTCCCGGCGACTACGTCACTCGCCTGGCTCGGGAGAAGGCCGAAACCGTGACCCAAACCGGTGAAACGGTGATCGCAGCCGACACGACCGTCGTCCTCGACGGTGAGATCCTCGGAAAACCCAGCGACAGAGCCCACTCGCATCGGATGATCTCCAAGCTCATCGGACGCTGGCACGAAGTGCTCACCGGCGTTGCCGTCTGTAGTCAGCCGGCAAACGGGAGCCGGGTGATCGCGTCAGACCTCGCCCGCACGCAGGTGGAGTTCGCCGAGATGAGTGCCGACGAGATCGCCTGGTACGTCGAGAGTGGTGAAGGAGACGACAAGGCTGGGGCCTACGGGATCCAAGGCCTCGGCGCCCTCTTCGTGACCGGTATCGAGGGCAACTACGGCAACGTTATGGGACTGCCGGCGCCACTCCTGCTGCGGCTCTGCCGCGACGTCGGAGTCGATCTCTTGTCCAGGGCCCAAGACCAGTAGCCGATCCTCGATCAGGAACGGTGCTGGCGCGGTAGGCATGAGTGGAGACGACGCCAACTCGTGCGTGCTACAGTCCTCCAGCTGCCTTGAAACGGAGCCTTGGAGGCCCGCGCAGCTCTCGCCCGACGCGCTCGCTCAGCGAAGTTGGCCAACCGAACCGCCAGGGCTGAGTCCCTCGACCGGCTGGCAGCGTCCTCGACCCTTCTCGATGCCGTGCGCCTTGACGAGGCGACCGGCCGAAGTCCCATACTCACGAGCCGGTACCCCTATGACGACCACGCTACGCGACCAAGTCCATGCCACTCTCCGGCGAACTCCAATCACTGCAGTCGTTCGATGCTTCGATGATGACGAAGCTGAGCGTCAGGCGTCGGCGTTCATGGCAGGCGGATTGGAGCTCATCGAGGTGACGTTTACCGTGCCTGGCGCCGAGCGGCTCGTGAGCGAACTGCTCGAGCAGCGCGGCGGGCAGGGACCTCCCTTCATCGGGATGGGAACCGTGACGACGCGGGAGCGTGCCGAGCGCGCGGCTGCCGCGGGAGCAGAGTTCCTCGTCTCACCCAACACTTCAGAAGACGTCGCCGAGATCTCGCGAGACAACGATCTGTTTCTCGTGCTCGGTGCTCTGAGTGCCACGGAGATCGTGCGCGCCCAGGAGCTCGGAGCTGACATCGTCAAGGTCTTCCCTCTGCCTCCCGTCGGCGGCCCCGCCTATCTGCGCGCCGTGCGCCAGCCTCTCGGAGACATCCCGATGCTGGCAAGCGGCGGTTTCGCCGTCGACGAGATCCCGGACTATCGGGCAGCCGGCGCGTCGGCTTTTGGCATCGGAGCACCACTGCTCGGTGAGGACGACGAGAGCACCCAGGCCACCATTGCTCGGGCCATCGAGCTGGCGCGCGGAGCCAACTCGTGAATCAACGTTCAATGACTCCGTCGCACGTCTCCTTCGACACGACTCCTGAGATCTTCGCGAGTGATCAGCACGGCACGTTCACGTTTCCGCTCCTACACGGCGCTCAGCCTTTTGTCGACACGGCCGCCTTCGACGAGCTGCGGTTCGTGGTCTCGCTCTGGCACCCCTCGGAAAAACAGTCGATCGATCTGGATCGGGCCTATGTCGAGCTCCGCGCGTGCTTCGATACCGAAGAAGAGCACTGGACGCGGATTGCCGAGATCGAACCGGTGGTTCCGCCGTACAACAGCGGAGAGTCCTTCGACGGCTGGATCGTGTTACCCGTGCTGGCGCCGTCGACGGCCTTTCGCATCTACGGCGGTGGCTTCGAGCCGCGCGCCCGGCTTCAGATCCGGGCGAGTCTTTATCTCGTCGGTTGACCGAGCATGTTAGGGCTATTCCCGCTGAGACGAGGAACGGCTCAATCCAGGCGCACGCCTCAGGCAGCTGTCGCCACGAGCCGATTTCGTGATCTCGGAGACTTCTAGTTCCAGGAGACCCCTGACGTGAGCCAAGACCCCCGACTCGAGCGCCTGCGTTCGCTCGCCGAAAAGACACCGAGCAAGATCGTACTCCTCGTCCTGGACGGAGTTGGTGACATTCGGTCTGCGGATCAGCCGCAGACCGCCCTCGAAGCAGCGAACCTCCCCAATCTCGACGCGCTCGCCACGCGTTCCGCGCTCGGACGATTGCTTCCAGCGAGCCCGGGGATCACTCCGGGAAGCGGTCCGGGACATCTCGGACTCTTCGGCTACGACCCTTTGAGCCCCGCCAACGACATCGGTCGCGGAGCCCTCGAGGCGCTGGGACTGGGTCTCGAGATGGACAGCCGAACCATTGCCGCACGTGGCAACTTTGCAACCGTCGACGAGGCCGGTCGACTGACGGACCGACGCGCCGGAAGGATTCCCACGCAAGAGTGCGAGCGCCTGGTGGCAAAGCTGAACGAAGCGTTGACCGAGATCGACACCAACGACCTGTCGATCAGCATCCACGCCGGCGAGGGTTACCGCTTCGTCCTGCTGGTCAGGGGCGAAGGCCTGGCACCAGAGATCGCAGACACGGACCCCCAGAAGCT
>JANQPS010000802.1 GCA_028285365.1 Thermoanaerobaculia bacterium
ACGGCCGCACGGTACTCAGCGTTCTGCGAAGCGAAGCCGGAAACGATGTCGTTGATCTCGCCGCGGGTAACTTCGGTGCTCATTGGTTTTATCTCCAAATCTGAGGGCCTCGCAGAGGCCCGGTTTGTATTCGATCAAGACCCAGTCACTTGCTGTATCTCGTTCTCACACACTATGACGCCAGACCTACCCACATCCGGACTCACGTCGAGCAGATTTTTCGATCGAACGCACCTGACCACCCCATGCTACGATCGCATATGCCGTAACCGAGTGTCGCGACCCGCCATGCCTCGAACAGCACGACGCCTGGCGAGACGCTCGGAACGCCCTCTTTTCTGCTGACTCCTTCTGAGATCCCATGACGATGGCCCGGCGGGCTCTGCCCCTCTTCGTTCTCGCCCACGCCCTCGTTGCAAGTCTCTCACTTGCCACGAGTTACGTAATGCCGACGGACGCCCAGATGGTTGCCAAGGCACCCCTCGTGGTGCGCGCGATCGCCATCTCGACCGCGGCTGGTCCCGGAAACACGTACCCCGTCACCGACACGACCTTCGAAGTCTCTGAAGTCTTCAAGGGGTTCCTGCCAGCATCGACGATCATCGTGCGCTCCCCAGGCGGTCGGACGTCGGACGGGCGCTACTACAAGGTCTTCGGAGCACCGCGCTTCGTCGCCGGCGGCGAGAGCGTGTTGTTTCTCGCTCCCCGAGACGACGGCACCTACGAAGTCATCGATCTGGCGCTGGGAGCCTTCCATCGACACCTCACCCCCTTGGGTGAATCCCAGGATGGATCCCAGCTTGACGTCGTCGTTCGCGACCTCGCCGAGACTCACGCTCTGGGCCCGGGAATGGTCAGAGCAAGAGACTTCGAGGGCTTCATCGACTGGCTGCGCGACCCTCAAAGGTCACCCAATCCCCCCATCAGCATCTTCCGATCAGTGCCACACTCGTCGCGCCCCTTCCTCGATCCGGACTACTTCAACATCACAGTCAGCCCTGATGGTTTTCCCCCGGATGGCTGTGACGCCAACGCCGGCAACGCTGTCCGCTGGGAAGAGTTCGACCGAGGACTCACCGTCCCGTTCCTGGCCTTCGAAGGTGGCCAACCCGGCATTCCGGGCGGCGGCTTCGACCAGATCGCTACCGCCATGGCGGCGTGGAACGGCGACTCCTCGAGTCGCGTCGCGCTCAACCTGGCAGGCACGACCTCTCGAACCATCGCCATCGGCGGAACCGACGAGCTCAACTCGATCTCTTTCGAAGACCCCAACGATCAGATCGTCGGCAGCTTCTCAGGAGCAGGCATCGTGGCCATCGCGACGGTCTTCTTCGACTGCTTTACCGTGAGATCGTTCCTCAACGGGACCGCGCACCCGCTGCTCGAGGCCGGCATCGTCACCCAGAACGGCACTGGCAGCTTCTACCTCGGCAACGCCAACAATCCCGTACAGGCTTTCATCGAGCTGATGACGCACGAGTTGGGTCACACTGTTGGTCTCGCTCATAGCTGCGGAGATCCAACCGTTGGCCCCTGCATGAGCGGCACGCCGCAGAACAATGCGATCATGCGCGCCATCCTGCACAACGACGGGCGCGGGGCCGACCTCAACAGCGACGACCGTGCCGGCATCCGTTTTCTCTATCCGGTCGTCGTGGGCCAGCTTCCCAACGCGCCGAGCAACCTGTCCGTATCGGCCGGCTCGACCTCGACTCTGAATCTGACCTGGAGCGACAACTCGTTCGACGAGACCCTGTTCGAGATCGAAGAACGGACCTTGGGCGGCGACTTCACGCTCGTCGCGACGGCTGCAGCTGGAATCACCACTGCCACGATCAGCGGCCTCGTCGAGGCCACCGCGAGAGAGTACCGAGTGCGCGCCCGCAGCGAGGTGGGCTTCTCCGAGTACTCCAACGTCTCCGGCGCAACCACCAACGCGACGGTGGCTCCTTGTGTCGCCGACAACGCCACGTTGTGCCTGACCAACGAGCGCTTTCGGGTCTCGGTGACTTGGGAAACAGCACCGCCAGCCGGCGAGAGTGAGGGAACCAGCGGCACCGGTGTGGCTTCACCACTGAGCTCCGATACGGGCACCTTCTGGTTCTTCGATCCAGCCAACATCGAGCTGGTCGTCAAGGTCCTCGACGCTTGCTTCCCGCCTTTCGACTCGTTCTGGGTGTTCGCTGGTGGTCTCACCGACACCGAGGTCACGCTCACCGTCGTCGATACGACCAACGGACGCGCGCGGACCTACTTCAACCCCCAGCGCACGGCCTTCGAGCCGGTCCAGGACACGAGCGCATTCACGCCCTGCCTGTCGCCATGAACCACTCCCTCTCCCGCTGCCACACGCTGGCACTCGTGCTCGTCTTCGGAGTCCTCGCACCTTTCCACCTGCAGGCGACGAGTTATGTCATGGCGACCGACGACGAGCTGGTCGGTCGCGCCGACCTCATCGTCGTGGCAGAAATCCTGTCGCGCGAAGCTGCCCCTTCGGATCTCTCCAGGCCGGCCACCGACTATCTCGTCGAGATCGAGCAGCTCGTCAAGGGGTTTGCCCCCGCTTCGACAGTGGTCATGCGCCTTCTCGGCGGCCAGAGCCCGGACGGTCGATTCCTCAAGGTGTTTGGCCAGCCCACTTTCACTCCGGGTGAGCGCGTGATCCTGTTTCTGTCGAGCTACCGCGAAGGCACTTATCGCCTCGTCGACATGGGTCTCGGCGCGTTTCGTACCCGCCAGATCAGAGGCACCAGCTACGCACTCCGTGACCTCTCCGGTATGGCCGAGGTTGCGGCCTCGGCCGACGATCTGACACGGCTCCGTGCCCGCAGTCACCTGGCTCGGCGAGAAGCGGAGTTCCTGACGTGGCTGTCCAAAGCGAGCCGCGGGGTCGCCGGTGAGCCCGACTACTTCGACGAGACGGTGCGGACCAGGTTCCTCCCGCCCACATCGGAGTTCAACATCACCGTCAGTCCGTCCGGCTGCAACGCCAGCGCTGGAAACATCACACGGTGGTTCGAGTTCGCCCGCGGACAACGCATCAACTTCTTCATGCACGAGCCCGGGCAGTCCGGCGTTCCAGGTGGGGGCATCGACCAGCTGCGCTCCGCGATGCAGTCGTGGAACAGCGATCGCAACAGTGAGATCAATCTCAGGTTTGCCGGAACGCGCAACAACGACAACGGTTCGGTCAATGCCGATGGCGTCAACATGATCGTGCCCGACGACCCGCTCAACGAAATCGACGGCTCGTTCGTGCGGTCCGGCACGCTGGCCATCGGCACGATCTTCTTCGAAAGCGGTGAAATCCCGTCCCGGGACCCGTGCCCGCTCCAGAACTTCGAGAACGGCCAGGCTCATCCCATCGTCGAAGCCGGCATCGTCACTCAAGACGGCGCTGGCGAAAACTTCTTCGCCGTCTCGGCAAACCCCGAGCTCGCCTTCGAAGAGGTCATCGGTCACGAGCTCGGTCACACGATCGGTCTCTCGCACTCCTGCGGTGACGACGAAACTGGTGGATGCAGTGGGGCCGCGGGCCAGGCGCTCATGCGAGCCACCGTTTTCGACGACGGCCGCGGAGCTCGCCTCGGCAGCGACGACCGAGCCGCGGTGGAGTTCCTGTATCCGCTGCAAGCGACGGTCCCTCAGCTTCCGGCCGCTCCAAGCAGCCTGACCGCCACGGCACTCTCGATCAGCCAGATTCAGATCTCCTGGTCGGACAACTCGAACAACGAGACTCGTTTCGAGATCGAAGAACGCCTGATCGACGGCGGCTTCGTGCCGATCGGGACCGCACCCCGCAACACGACGTCGATGACCATCGACGGCATTCCCGAAGCGAGCTTCCGCGCCTATCGAGTGCGCGCCGTCAATCCTGATGGCACATCACCGTTCAGCAACGAAGCCGGAACCACGACCCGGGCCAGAATCGGGGACTGCCCCGCCGATGCGAGCGTGCTCTGTCTCCAGGAGGGACGCTTCGAGGTCAGTGTCGCCTGGGAAACGGCTGACGCTTCCGCTGGCCAAGGTGTCGCGACGCCGATCAGCGACGACACCGGTCACTTCTGGTTCTTCGACCCCGCCAACATCGAGATGGTCATCAAGATCCTCGACGCTTGCGGGCCGCCTTTCGAACGCTTCTGGGTGTTCTCGGGCGGACTGACAGACGTCGAGGTCACCGTCACCGTGATCGACAGGCAAGGCGGCACTGCGAAGACCTACTTCAATCAGCTCTCGACGCCGTTCCGCCCCATTCAGGACACGAACGCCTTCGACACCTGTTCGATCTGACAGGCCTTTCGCAATAGGCCCGACAGTAGAGGCCCCGACAGTTGAGGTCCCGACAGGCCAAAACCGATTGACGGTCGACCCTCGTAGCTATCCGAGACGATCGATGACGAGGCCCTGGTGGCCGACGATCTCCTTGGTGACCCGTACACGAGGACCGACATGGTGAAGCCCACCCGGACCCACGCTCGACTTCTGTTCCTTACGCTGGCCGCATCCGTATTCGTCAGCGAAGGACCTAGCTCAGGTGAGAAGCACCGCGACACGTCCCGCGACTCTTCCCGACCTGCGCCAGTGCTGATCGAGCTATTCACTTCTCAGGGCTGCTCCAGCTGTCCACCGGCAGACGCCCTATTGCGCGAGCTGAGCCCTCGAGAGGACGTCGTGGCGCTGTCGTACCACGTCGACTACTGGAACCGACTGGGCTGGAAAGATCCGTTCTCGAAGCGGGAGTACACGCGACTGCAAGAAGGCTACGCCCGAACACTCGGACTGGACACGATCTTCACTCCCCAGGTCGTCATCGACGGCGTCACGAGTCTTGTCGGCTCGCGCCGCGACGAAGTTCTCCGAGCACTCGAGCGCCATCAGACCGTCGACAAGGCTGGTCTGCGCCTGACAGTGAACCGAGATCACGACGCAGGTGGTCGAGTGACTCTCACCGCTCATGTCGGTGCGTCCGCCGTGGAGTACGAGCGCCCTTTCGATCTCGTGATGGGACTCGCCCAGAACGGGATCGAAACAGCGGTGCGCCGAGGCGAGAACTCCGGCAGAACCCTTCGACACGACGGTGTCGTGAGAGAACTCGTGCGCCAGGAGTTGCGCCAGCGCGACACCTCGGTCGAGTTCGAGCTGGACGAGGACTGGCAGGATCTCACCCTTTTTGTCTATCTACAGGACCAGGGCGACCGCATGGTCCTGGGAGCGGCCAAACACCGCCTGTTGATCGACTAACCAACCGGACCGAGGTGTCTGGGAGCTTGCCCAAGAGCCCCCGCTACGGAACGAGCGCTGCCCACCAATACTCGCAGCAGTTTCTGGGTGTCCTATGATCCGCTCGTGAGCGACGAAGACATCAAGTCCGATACGGCCGACAACCCACATCCCGACGACATCCAGGTCACCGACGGCGGTCGTGAACGGCTGCTTTCGATGACGACGTCTCGACTGGCACGACAACTCGAGTTCGTGCTCGAGATCGACCGTCTCAAGAGCATCATGCGTCAAACGCTGCTCGGTGACGGGTCACGCTACGAGAACTCAGCCGAGCACTCCTGGCACCTCGCCTTGATGGTACTCGTGCTCAGTGAACATGCCAACGCGCCCATCGACGTGACCCGGACGATGAAAATGGTCCTCGTCCACGACATCGTCGAGATCGATGCCGGCGATACCTTCTGCTACGACGAAGTCGCCAACCAGGACAAGGACGAGCGCGAGCGGATCGCTGCAGAGCGTCTCTTCGGCCTCCTGCCCGAAGAGCAGGGGCGTGAGCTACGCGAGCTCTGGGAGGAGTTCGAAGCCCGCGACAGCCCGGACGCACGCTTCGCGACCGCCGTCGATCGCCTTCAGCCGATGATGCACAACTACCTGACCGGCGGCCACAGCTGGCGGCGTCACGGCATCAG
>JANQPS010000803.1 GCA_028285365.1 Thermoanaerobaculia bacterium
ACGGCCGCACGGTACTCAGCGTTCTGCGAAGCGAAGCCGGAAACGATGTCGTTGATCTCGCCGCGGGTAACTTCGGTGCTCATTGGTTTTATCTCCAAAATCTGAGGGCCTCGCAGAGGCCCGGTTTGTATTCGATCAAGACCCAGTCACTTGCTGTATCTCGTTCTCACACACTATGACGCCACCCACCGCCACATCCGGACGCACCTTGACGAAAAACTCGAGCGCCGCGTGTGCGCGCGTTCCTGGGCCTCTCACTCTCTATCAGTCCAGCCACTAGCGACCCAACACTAAGCCCTTGACCTAACTTTCCCGGGCGGCCATACTTAGCCCAATGACTAACTATTGTCTCGAGCAGGTCCTCTCGGCTTTGGCGGATCCGACGCGCCGCGACGTCGTGGAGCGACTCAGCCGGGGCTCGGCCTCCGTCAGCGAGCTCGCTCGGCCCTACCAGATGGCGCTCCCGTCGTTTCTCCAGCACGTCCGCGCGCTGGAGCGCTGCGGCGTGGTGCGCACGCGAAAGGAGGGACGGGTTCGAACCTGCGAGCTCAATTCGCCGGCCCTCAAAGAGCTCGGAGGCTGGCTCTCGGACGTCTGTGAGGCCTGGGAGACGCGCCTGACGTCGCTGGCGCGCTACGCGGAAGAGCAACACCAGGCGACGAAGCGGCATTCAGCGAAAGAGCTCGAGGAGGAGTCATGAGCACGACAAGTCTGGCGGTCATCGAAGGCCACGGCGACGTTCGCCGGCTGACTCTCAGTGTCGATCTGCGAGCCGCTCCCAGCGCGGCCTGGTCGGCTCTGACTACCCTGGACAGCCTGCAGATCTGGTGGCCCGACTGGGAACCTGGCGGAGTCTTCGATCAGCGGGAAGGTGGCCGGATCGTTATCGGAGACGGAACGTGGCTCGACGGACAGGTCAAGGTCTGGACACCACCGCACCTCCTCGAGTTCACCTGGCGCGACCACAGCAGCGAGAACTGGTTCGAGCACAAGACCAGGAGTCTGGCGCGCTTCGAGCTGCTCGCCTCGAGCGCTCAGACCACGAACTTGCGGCTCACGCAGTTTGCTCCAGCGGACTCGGTGATCGGCGGGACAGCTGGCTGGCACTCGTTTGTCGAACGACTGCAGCGACTGCTCGAAGGCGAGCCGATCATCGACGATCCCGACCGATTCGACGAGCTCGTTCGGCTGTACTCGAGGGAGTACCCAACATGACCGGCAAACTGACTCAGGTCCGCGGCATCGGGCCCGTCCGACGCCTGCAGACCCAAATCGAGATCCAGGCACCAATCGACACGGTGTGGGAGTCCCTCACCCAGGCCGAACACGTCGCCCAATGGTGGACCCGGGGCGAAATCGGCGCGACTGCCGGAGACGCCATCGTGCTCGACGACGGCGAGAGCCTCCGGGGAACCATCCTGGTGATGATGAAGCCCTACGTGTTCGAGTTCACGTGGCACGTTTCCCTAGAACACGCAGCTCATCCGGAGTGGATCGAGCCTGTCACGAGAGGCCTCGTACGCTTCGACATGATCGAGCTGGGACGTGAAGCCACCCTCCTGACGATGGTGCAGTTTGCGCCGGCAACCAGTGCCGCTGGCGCCTCGGCCGGCTGGCACGAGCTGGTCGAACGGCTCCAGATCCTCTGCGAGGGGCGCGACATCGAGCCGTCCGCCGATCGATTCGAAGAGCTCAAGGCACTGTACTCCGAGTGATCGAACCGTTGAGCGAGCCAGCGCGTGTCGAGGGTCGTTGCGCCGGATGGTTGAATCGGGGTCTCTAAGACGGTAGTGCGCCGGCTCGTCGCAAACAACCTGTCGAGTTTCCCTCCTGCGCGCCGGATTGAACAGCGCGCTGCGATCAAACACCGCTGGCCGGCGCTCCGTCGGAATGACACTGAAGAGCGGCAGCAGGATCAGCGACCGATCAACCCGAAACGAACGGCCGCAGCCGCTCGGCGAGGTCGTCTTCTGACAGCCCTACGTTGTCGAGCTCGAGATCGGCAGTCAGCTCGAGGTCTTCGCTCAGCTCGAACACCTTCGCGATCATGGCGTCGTCGACGTCCAAATGGCCCTCTTTCGCACGCGTGACGATTCGCCGCTGACACGTCGCAAAAGGCGCTCGCACCCGAACGGCGACCAGTCCGTATTCTTGCCCCATCGAGAGGAGGGTTTCGAGAATCTCGCCACTGGCACCCGTGGTCTCGACACTCACACGGCCATGCTCCTCGAGGGCGCGACGCAGGAACGGGGTCACGAAGGCGAGGCCGCCGGTGACCGTCTCGTCTTCGCCACTCGCCTCGCATCTGGATCGATACTAGATCCAGAACCTCTCGACCTCGAAGAAGTGGATGCCAAAGCGCCGTTCGAGGACACGTCCGATGTGGGACTTCCCTGCGCCTTTTGGACCGACGAGCAGAACGAGCATCGACGTCAGCTTATCGATCGCCAGCTCCTTGTCCTGCGATGCCGAGACGATCGATAGAGCATTCGCTATGATCTATTTTCTGTCCTGCCTCGTTCTCTCTCTCTCTCCATCTATCTTCTCGATTCTCCTTCTCCTACGTTCCCATGCGCCCACTCCACAGCTTCCTGCTGGCACTTCTGATCGTTGCCTTCGAGACGAGCTCTCCTTCGATCGCGGCCGTGGAGTGCGGAGGCCAGCAGCCGTGCCTCAGCGACTGGGTCGAAGGCACTCAGGCCGACGACGACGGTGCCACTCGCGACTACTACAACCGAGCAGGGCTACTCGCGTGGGAGACCTTTCTCGGTGATTGGGCGGATCTGAACGGCGACGGGCAGGGGAACGTGCCGTACGCCTCCCTCGTCATGATCGATGACGACACTCCTGAGATGATCGAGTGGGACGTCACCACCCTCGTTC
>JANQPS010000810.1 GCA_028285365.1 Thermoanaerobaculia bacterium
GACGGGGCAGCTGATGACTCGCTTCTACGCCGAGCTCGCACAGAACGGTGACCTCGCCGAGGCGTTGCGGCGTGCGCAGCTCGCCCTGCTGGCCGGTGATGGAGCTGGCGAGTCCGACGAGGCCGCCGAATCGGTCACGAGAGCCGTTGGCGGCCTCGCGGCGCGGGGAGAGAGCGCCAGTCGCACGCATCCTTACTACTGGGCTGGATTCCAGCTGATCGGCCCGCGCCAGTGAGACAGCTAGCGGTGAGACAGTTAGCGGTGAGACAGCTAGCGAGCCAGCCAGTCGAGGTCACGGCTCGCTACCGTCTGAAGGACGCGTACCACCAGTCTTCAGGCAACAGACGTAGAGTGAAGACTTCGAGCTCGGTGAGATAGGAGCTGCCTTCGTGCTCGATTGTGTAGTCGACGTAGAGCTGACCGTCGCGGGACAGCTCTTCGAAGGCGACGACCAGGCTCTCGCGCTCGATCCAGTGCTGGTAGAACCAGCTCGCAGCGCGTGAGTCTCGTGTTCTTTCCCAGAGAGGCTCGTGGCGACCGTCGGAGTTGCGGTAGGTGACGCTGCTCGGTCGACTGACCTTCTGGTCGTGACGAGTTCGCTTCGACCCCGGAGGACTCGGCGGGTCTTCGATGCGAAACAGCACGACCCAGACCTCGGGTCCGGCGAGTTCTCGGGCCTGAGAGAGCTCGAGGTCTTTGCAGCGATGGGATCGGCCGTACCAGTACACCCGTAGGTAGGGTGGGAGGATGAAGCCTCGGAGCCGGCTCTTCCCTGGCTTGGCCAGCCACAGTGGTCCAACGGTGTCGAAACGCCGGAGGTGGCCTCGGTAGTTCTCGAGGTCGTGACTCCGGTTGCACCCGGATGTCATGGCTTCCTGGATGACGGCGTCATCGAGAGTGGTCGTAGCCTGACCCGACCCGGGCACCGACAGGCACGCCAGGAGGAGCAGCTGCGTCGGGATGAGTCGTGACAGCCGAGAGGCGCCGAAGTGGCTGCCGGTCGCCGGTTCCGGGAAGCTCCCGTTTTTTGCCTGTCTTTGGGGCTGCATCGGTTCTCCTCCTCGCGAGCTCCTGACCGTTGTCGGATTTGACCATTGTCGGATTTGGCCACTTCTCGCGCGTCAGTCGGGCGTCAGCCGTCTGATCGTCGAGCGCTGGCTTCTCTGGAGAAACGCCCGTCGGCTCGAATCCGCACGGCTCAGGACGAGTGGACGAGTGCGTGCGGTTCGAACGTGCGCGTCGTTTCCCTGCCCGAGAGACAGGTTCTCGATCGTCGCCTCGAGCCGTGCATTGGACGGTCGAAACCGTGAAGCGTTGATCGAGAGTTGTGAGGTCATCGGCGCGAGTGGGTCGGCGCGGTCCGATCGGCGCGGAGCTAGGCGGCGGATACGGTGCTCAGAAGAAGTGTTCAGAAGAAGGGGTGAGTTAGAGTGAGTGAGTCTCATCAGGTCTGCCGGTCGACCACCGATTGGTTGACGAACACTCGAGAGAAACATGAGCGCGAAGGGCAGGGATTCGCGGAGTCTCGCGACGGTCGCGTGTTGCGTCCGGCCGTTTGGCGTCGGTCTCGGGACGGTGCGATGAACGACGAGAACCGGGAGCCGACCGCTCTGGGCGAAGGGGAGCTCGAGTCGACCGCAAGTCTGTTGGGACGGGCTCGGGGAGGTGAGGAACAGGCTCGTGACGAGCTCATGAGCCGCTACTTGCCGGTCCTCAACCGGTGGGCACGAGGCCGACTTCCCGACTACGCCCGGGATCTGGCCGAGACGGCGGACCTCGTCCAGCTGACCCTGGTGCGCGGCCTCAAGAGCATCGATCGCTTCGAGTCGCAGGGCGAAGGAGCCTTCCTTGGTTACCTCCGACAGATCCTTCTCAATGCCGTGCGGGACGAGATCAGAAGAGCCTCACGAAGGCCAGGCCATGATCCCCTGCCTGAAACCCAGCCTCTACCCGACCGCGGGGAGTCCGCGCTCGAGAAGGCGATCGGCAGAGAGCGCATGGAACGCTACGAGGAGGCCCTGGAGAAGCTGGAAGAACGTCAGAAACAAGCCGTCATGCTGAGACTCGAGTTCGGCTACACCCATGCACAGATTGCCGAGGCGATCGACGCCCCGAGCGCCAACGCCGCGCGCATGGTGACCTCGCGCGCGCTGCTTCGACTGACGGAGCTGCTCCGTGAGTGAGCGCCAACGCATCGAGGAAGCCAGAGGGCTCGAGGAGCTGGCCTCGCCGTCAGCCACCGCTGAGG
>JANQPS010000818.1 GCA_028285365.1 Thermoanaerobaculia bacterium
GCCGTTCGCCGACGTGCGTAGGTGATTCAGCCAGTCCCCCTGACGCTGCCAGAAGTTCGCGGCGTTCTGCTTCATTTCGAGCGTTTCCTGCGCGAAGGACAGCCAACCGCTGGATATTGCCGACTGTACCTGCTGCTCGGTCAGGCGGTCGCTGTCGATATCGCTCAGAGCGTGATGCGCGGTTGCGAGTTGGATCGTGGCCAGGAAGCCGTGGAACTTGCCATCCTGGGTTGGCACGGAAAGCGGGTAGCGGTACCAACTCACGACCTTGTCGAAGGCCCGCAGGTAGGCGGTCCTCAGCAACTCTTTGTCGTGACCTTCGAAGGTGTCCATGAAGTCGTTTGTGGCTGGCGCGACAGCCTTACCATTGCTGAGATACGTGAACGCCATGACTCGCCCCAGGAAGTCATATGCTCCGTATCGCGCAGTCTTGTTCTGCATGATGTTGCGGAGAGTCTGCGCAGCGTACTCCTCGTCTCCGTCAACGAACGGCACCGTGTCAGGTGACTCGCCCGCCATGCGCCAGAGCATCTTGTGGAGCTCCGTCGCCTGGTAGACGGCGTTTCTGATCTCCGCCGCTCTGAGCTTCTCACCGCCAGTGTTGTACCGCTGAAAGATCTGATACAGCTGACGGCGTTCAAGAGATCGGAACGTGAACACGGTCAGTATCGCGCGGTCGACTTTTCGCTTGTGCACGTCCGGGAGCTGCGAATAGCGCTTGCTCGCAGCCTCGTGAAGTTCTTCGCCTTCTCGCCAACCGGGCTCGCTCGCGGGGAACGTCTTGAAGGCCTTTCCGAGGAACGGAACACGCTCGCGTTGCTCAGGAGTCGCACAGAAGCGCGCGAGGGTCTCGAGTCGCTGTCGCCCGTCGATCACGAAGCTTTGCCCGCTCCGGCTGTCTTCGAACAGCAGTAGAGAGGGGATTGGCAGACCCATCAACACCGACTCGATGAATCGCCGCTGCTTCTTGAGGCTCCAGACGAAGTTGCGCTGCCACGTCGGGTTGAGGCTCAGTTCATCCTCATAGACCATGGTGAGCATGGTGCGTACGTCAGGTTGGCGGTGGGTGCCGACGCCCAGCTGAAACGCGGTCCAGCTCGAGGGGTCCTCGTCGTCTTCGTCCGGTAGCAATTCAGGCTGGCGATCGACGTCGGGCCAGGGTACCGAGCCGTTGTTGGTGCGATCGTTTATCGCCGCGAGCACTTCGCGGTAGGCGTCGCCGGAAAGTCTCGCACCGTCCTCCTGGAGGTAGTCCGCGTCCCATTCCGAGAGCGACTCGAGGACTGCCTTGGCGTTCTCGACAATGCTGGCGCGCGGTTCCAGACCGCATGCGACGGCAACCTCATGCCAGAAGGCAGACTCGTCGCCGAGCAGTCGTTCGTCGTTGATAGCGAGAAGGTCGAGGATCTCGCGCGTCGCTGCATGCGCGGCCGCGGACGCGAGTGACTGGGTCATGATGTCTCCTTAGGCGTTCCTCGGGCAGTCGGTCTCGATGAGGGACGCTGCGCTCCACGCCGTGCAACTTGGCGACTGCCCTGCCCGCGAGTCACCGTCGTGCCGGGCAGCCCTCGACCGCGGCCGAGCTTACAGTTCGCGAGTGGTGCGCTGACAACTCATCGACAGCGCAGCGACAGGACTACGCTAGCCAGACGCGGTGGGCCGGAGGTTCGGAGCCGGAGTCCGCGTGGGCAGCCGACGGGGGAACTGGGGATGTGCGACGAGGGGTTCGATGTGCAGCTCCGTACGCGGCCATGCGGTGGGCGATGCGCTGCTGCCCCGGGTGGGCTATACCCAGGTCGACCCCGCTCGGGGTCGCCAAAACCCACTAGCTGAGACTGAGTCTCGGGCCGCGGTCCTTCCCCTGGAAGCGATTCGCTCGGAGGCACTCGGCCTAGCCGCCCGGCAGGTTCTGCCGGCCCGAGCGCAGCTCGTCCTCGGTGCGCTCCAGCAGCCTCGCGCAGTATCGGTTGTCGGCGTCGATCGCCAACCCATCCCGCGCAGCCCGACGTGCCGCCCGCACTAGATCGAAATCCGGATTCGTGCCCCGAGCGAATTCGATCAGGTACAGCCACCCTAGCCGACTGAGGTCGGTCGCGTTGAGGGCCCCGGCGTCTCGGTGGTCCTCGAGCGCGCGCCTGACGCTCGACACAAGGAAGCTCCTGCGGGAATGCGGGATCGCTTCGCGATTTGCAGAGACGTACGCGACGAGCTGCGCTGCTACCCGACTGCAGTGGGCGACGTCAGAACTGTCGGCTTCGACAGCGCGGA
>JANQPS010000827.1 GCA_028285365.1 Thermoanaerobaculia bacterium
GCGGCCGAGTCACCTGCGACGCAGGCTCGATGCAGTGAGTGAGATCGCTACTGGAGCGGCGCGGGTCACTCGGGCCTAGCGAAGAACCGCAGGCACGTCGCAGAGCGCGCGCTGGCCGAGCCTCCGGGCGTCAGCTCCCTGCGGCTGCAGCCACCCCCGGCTCCTCGACGACCTCGCTACTCCTCGCTTCCGAGAACAAGAGGCAACCGTCATCGATCGGAGCCTTGCGGATCATCTTCTTGTCCGCCTTGTAGTTCTGCGGATTCATCCAGGGCTCTCGATCCCCCTGGCGGGGAAACATGTCCATGCTGCGCTGCATGTAGCCTGCCGAGAAGTCGTCGATCCATGGCCGCTCGGGCATGTTCCGATCGCTCTCGCGCAGGCGCGGGGTGCACTGAGACGTCTTCGTCTCGTCCATGTGATTGAGGACCCGGCAGACGTACTCGGCGGTCAGGTCGGCGCGCAGCGTCCATGACGCGTTGATGTAGCCGAAGGTCGAGACCATGTTCGGCACGTCGGAATACATCATGCCTTTGTAGGTCCAGGTCCGCGAGAAGTCGATCGGCTCACCATCGACGCTGAAAACCATCTCACCCAAGACGACAAGATTCAGTCCGGTGGCAGAGACGACGATGTCGGCTTCGATCTCCTCACCCGACTCCATACGCAGACCCGTCGGCGTGAAGGTCTCGATCTGCCCAGTCGTCACCGACGCCTTGCGCGAGCGCAGAGTGTCGAAGAGATCGCTGTTGGGAACGAGGCAGAGCCGCTGATCCCATGGGTTGTAGTGCGGCACGAAGTGCTTGTCGAAGTCGAACGAGTCGCCGAGCTCATCGAGCTCCTTGCGGGCCATGTCGAGCAGCTTCTTCTTGACCTTCTCCGGCTTGACCCGGGTCTGGCGGTACATGAACTGCTGAAACGAGATGTTCTTCCAGCGCGTGATGTCGTACGCCAACTGTTGAGGCAGGACGGCACGCAGGGAGTTGGCGACTCGATCCTCGTCTGGTCTCGACACGACGTACGTCGGCGAGCGCTGCACCATGGTGACGTGTGCAGCGTCCGGTGCCATCGCAGGCACCAGGGTCATGGCAGTCGCCCCTGAGCCGATGACCACGACCCGCTTGTCCGTGTAGTCGAGATCTTCGGGCCACTCCTGGGGATGGATCCAGTCGCCGGCGAAGGTCTCCTGGCCAGGCATCTCCGGTTTGTAGCCTTCTTTGTAGCTGTAGTAGCCAGAGCACATGCTTAGGAAGTTGCAGGTCAGCACTCGCTTCTCGCCCGAGTCCCCGACCTTGGCGACCAACGTCCATCGGGCCGACTCGCTGGACCACGACGCACTCTCGACCAGGTGATGAAAGCGGATGTGAGGCCGCAGTCCATACTCGTCTACCGTCTCGTCCAGGTAGCGCTTGATGGATGGACCGTCTGCGATCGCCTTCGCGTCATTCCACGGTTTGAACGAGAACCCAAGGGTATGCATGTCGCTGTCGGAGCGGATACCGGGATAGCGGAAGAGATCCCAGGTTCCACCGATGTCCGCACGTCCCTCGAGCAGCGCGAACGACTTGGACGGACAGTGCTTTTGGAGGTGGCACGCGGTACCGATGCCGGAAATGCCGGCGCCAACGATCAGTACGTCGACATGCTCTGCCTCCGGCTGAGGATTCCGCTCTCGGCTGACACTGTCTCTTGCTGCCATGACTGTCTCCGATGGTTCTTGGCGACTCGTGGTGAATGGAAGATTCTATGAAACGCCTCGTAGGAGTCCGGTAGGCTCGAAATCGGGGAGGAAATCCAATGCCAGACGATTCGACCGCTCGCCAGATCACTACGCTTTGGAACGCGATCAAGGCCACGCTCGTTCTCTCGATGCTCCTGACCGGCGCCGTTTCGGCAACGACAGCCAACGACGGTGAGGCAATGGTCGCTGCCGCGCAGAAAGGCGACATTGCCGAAGTCAAGCGACTCCTCGACGCCGGGGCAGACGTCAATGCCAAGTCGTCATACGGAGCCAACGCTCTCACCTTCGCGGCCTTCCGCGGGAACGAGGAGCTTGCTTTGCTCCTGCTGGACCGCGGCATCGACGTCAACGTCAAGGATCGCTTCTACGGCTTTGCTCCGCTCGCCCTCGCCGTCAACAACAAGTCCGACCTCGCGACCAGGAAGCGCTTGGCGATGGCGATTCTCGAGCAGCAGCCCGAAGATCCGGAGCCTGCACTGCTGTTCGGTGTCCAACAGGCCGACCTCGCGATGATTCGCGCCGCGGCTGCGCAGTCCTCTCCCAAGAGCCTTCAGACAGCTCTCGCTCAAGCAGAGAGCCGCGGGATCAGTCGAGTGATCGACCTCCTGCGGGAGTTGACTCCCGAAGTAGCGACCGAAGACGTCATCGAGCTCTCGCCAGACCAGCTCACCCGTTTCGAAGGCGACTATCGCAACGAAGAGCTCGGCATGCAGATCAAGATCTTCCGCGACGCGAGCGTTCTCAAGCTCCAGGTCGCCGGACAGCAGGCCTTCAACCTCGCCGCTCGCTCGGAGATGGAGTTCTACACGACCGAGCTCGCCGACGTCGAACTGCGCTTCGCCGGTCGTGCCGGCACGATCGAACGTTTCGAGCTCACACAGGGTGGACAGACCATGCCTTTCGTGAGAACGGATGCCTCACCGCAGACGCTCGCGGCCGACGCCGACACCAGCTCTGCACCCACCACACCGGTCGATCTGCCAGCGGCCTTGCGCAGTGATCCCAAGCCGTGGCCGTCCTTTCGCGGCCACAACGGCGCTGGCATCGCCGACGGCCAGGGAGCGCCACTGACCTGGAACGTCGAAGACGACACGAACGTGTTGTGGAAGTCGCCGGTCCCTGGTGTCGCACTCGCAAGCCCCGTGATCTGGGGCGAGAAGGTGTTCATCGCTTCCGCGGCGTCGAGCGAGGCCGACTCGACCTTTCGCACCGGCCTCTACGGCGACGTCGACTCGATCGAAGACGACTCGGTTCACCGATGGATCGTGCGTGCTCTGGATCTGCACACTGGCGAGCTGCTCTGGCAGCGCACGGCCAGTCAGGGACGCCCCAAGGTGAAGCGCCATCTCAAGTCGAGCCACGCCAACCCCACGCCAGTCACGGACGGTGAGCACCTCGTCGTGAGCTTCGGCTCGGAAGGGCTGTTTTGTTACGACCTCGATGGCCAGCTCCTCTGGAAGAGGGACCTCGGAGTCCTCAACAGCGGCTGGTTCTACGATCCCACCTTCGAGTGGGGCTTCTCGAGCTCGCCGATCCTCTACAAGGGTCGCGTGATCGTTCAGGTCGATATCCAGCAGGACTCGTTCATCGCCGCCTACGATGTCGCCGAAGGTACCGAGCTCTGGCGGACGTCGCGCGAAGAGATCCCGACATGGGGAACTCCCTCCGTGCTCGAAGGCCCAGACGGCGCCGAGCTGATCACCAACGGAACCACCATCCGCGGCTACGACGCAGAGTCCGGTGACGAGCTGTGGACCCTTGGCCCCAACTCCGAGGTCACCGTCGCGACCCCGGTCATCGCTGAGGGCCGCGCCTACGTCACGGCCAACTACCCGCCCGTGCGACCGATCTATGTCATCGAGCCGGGCGGACGGGGCGATATCTCACTCGAGGAGGGTGAAACCTCCAACGACCACATCGTGTGGAGCGCCAAGCGAGGCGGCGTCTATATCCCGTCACCGATCGTCTACCAGGGCATCTACTACGCGATGCAGATGAACGGCCGCCTCACGGCCTACGACGCGGCGACCGGCGAAACCATCTATCGACAGCGCGTCGGCAGTGCCGACAGCTTCAGCAGCTCGTCGGTAGCAGCCGATGGCAAGCTCTACTTCACCACCGAAGAAGGCACCACCTACGTGGTGCGGGCAGGACGGGAGTACGAGCTGCTCGCCACGAACGACGTCGGTGAGGTCGTCATGTCTACGCCAGCCATCTCGGACGGCGTGATGGTCATTCGCGGGCTCGATCACGTCTTTGGTCTCGCGGAGAGCCGCGAGACCACGTCAGACTGATTCGGGAGGCTGAATCGGGAGGCTGAATCGGGGAGACTGAGTCGGGGGCTGACTCGGGACTCGCACAGCCTGCTCACACTGCGTCGCGTCAGGTCGCGGACCATTGACCAAACGGCCTGATTTGGTCAATATGTCCGAATGACCGTTGCTGCACCGCACACAAAACACTCGCCGGACGAGCGCGACAGAGGCCCTGAGCGCAAGCGACAGCGACTTCTCAAGGCTGCATCGAGCTGCTTTGCACGCCTCGGGTTCGCCAAGGCGACCGTCGACGAGATCGCCAGGACGGCTGGAATCTCCAAAGGCCTCGTTTACGTGCACTTCTCCAGCAAGGAGGAACTGCTCGAAGCCGTGCTCCAGGAGACTCTCGATACCTGGCATCGAGCCGCCTGGTCGGAAGTGGAGGCGACTGCCAGCGACGTGCGTTCGGCCCTCAGGGTCTTTCATCGAGCTTCGATTCAGTACGCCCTGCGCCAGCCACTGCTGAGGCGGATCCTCGAGCGCGATGCCTACCTCCTGCTCGCCACCGTCGACGCTCCCGCTCGTGAGGCGATGGAGCGCTGGCAGGCCGAGCTCGCCACCCTCCTCGAGCGCGGCGTTGCGAGTGGTGAGCTGCGAGCAGACCTCGATATCGACCGAACGGTCGACGTCATCCGTCTGCTCCATCTCTCCTATCTCGAGCGCCTGTTCGAGCAGGACGACATCGACACGTCGGACTCTGAGCTCATCGATGCGGGAATTGCGCTCCTGCTCGATGGCATGACCGCTAGATCAATGAGGACTCACTGAATGAGCGACGACCTCGCTTGCCATCACGTCGCCGGCTCGAGCCGCAGCCGCCGAACGCAAGCTGCCCTCCTGGCTGTCACGCTGACCAGCCTTGCGCTGGTTCTGACGGCTTGTCGAGGGGACGCCACCGCGGCGCCGCTCGAGTCGTCACCGCGTCTCGCGACTTCGGTGTCGACTCCCTCGAAAGTCGCCTCGCTGGAGCTCGTGGCTTCGTCCGGTGACGACTCGAGCGGCGCCGCGGTGG
>JANQPS010000869.1 GCA_028285365.1 Thermoanaerobaculia bacterium
CTACCGATGACGTGGCAGAAGGAGATGGCCGCGGACGTGACATCTTCGACACGCCACACTGAGTCAGGGCGTCAGATCTGACTGGTCGAGAGAGGCAGCCAGGATGCTCAAAGTGAGTTCCATGAGAAGTCGGTGGCACTTTCTGAATTGATGGTAGCGTCGCGGCATGTTGTTGGTCGTTGGCTCTGTCAACTACGATTTGATCTTCAGACATGAACGGCTCCCCGGCCCGGGAGAAGGCGTCACGCGGGCCGAGCTGGTTCGGTCGTGCGGTGGAAAAGGGGCAAATCAAGCCGTAGTTGCCGCTCGCTGCGCAGCGGTGGACTCGCTCTCCGCAGTTCGAGTCTCCTTTGCGGGAGCCATCGGCGCCGACGACTTTGGGCGTGAACAGCGTGAAGTCCTTTTGTCAGACGGCGTCGACTGCAGCCATCTCAAGGAGGTGCCAGGGACTTCTACCGGGACGTCGTCGATTTGGGTCGACACGACGTCCGGGCAGAACAGAATCGTCAATGCATCTGGCGCGAATCTGGAGTTCTCGCCGAGTGACGCAGAGAGCCTGCCCTACGACGCGGCGGAGCTCCTCATCGTGCAGAACGAAATCCCAGCCGCCTCGATCGAAACGGCCATCGAACGCGCGCGCTCCCGAGACATTGCGGTGATCTGGAATCCGGCACCCATGATCGGTGCGGACGTGCCGTCGCCAGATCCGGCGAGTATCGACTTCTTGACTCCCAACGAAAACGAGGCGGCGGAGCTTCTTGGACTCCCTGAGATTGGGCAGCCTCGAGACGCCGCTGCGTCACTTCTCGACTGCGGATACCGAGGTGTCGTGTTGACGCTAGGCGAGCAAGGCGTCTGGATTCAAACGGGTTCCGAAGGCGAACTGATACCTGCGCCGAAAGTCCAGGCCGTGGATACGACTGGCGCTGGAGACGCTTTCAACGGCGCGTTTGCCACGGCCCTAGTGGCTGGCTACGACGCACGAACGGCGGCCCGATTTGGTGTTGCCTACGCGTCACTGTCCGTGTGCCACGAGGGAACTCAGACGGGTTTCCCCCGCCAGGTGGATTCCGCGACGGCGTCTCTGCTGGTTCGCTAGACGCTCCCTTGGAGAGGCTGTCCTCGGTCAGGTTGATTAGGGGTCCTCGGCTCGAACTAGATCGAGCAGAGCTCCGAGCCCGATATCGATGGCGGTTTCGATGCACGAGGCATAGTCGATCACCGTGTCTGCGCTCGACGGTGCACTGATGGACACGCACACGGTGCCAGCGTCGATACCAAGACCCTGGGCAAGGTGAAACAGCAGGCTCGACTCCATTTCGAAGTTGAGAACGCGGCGACCGTCGACCTGTACTCGCGCGAGGGTGCCCTTGATGTCTTCGACCGTGTTGCGTAAGCCCGCGAGGTAGCGGCTCGAGGCACCATAGAAACCGGGCGAGGTAACGGTTATCCCGGTTTCCCAGCTCGGTTCGTCAGGGCAACCTCCGAGGTCGGCTCGACATCGAGTCTCGAGAGCGGCGACCACGGCTGGCGAGGCCCTCGAGACGTACGGGGCGAAGCTGGCGTGGAAACGAGAAGTCCCTGGCACCTCTTGGGTGAGGTGGTGGTGGGCCTCGTGTTCAATGCGTTGGGCGCGGTTGTCGGGTGCCGGGATTTCGTAGTAGGGCCCGGTGGCGTCCAGGCCCAGGGCATATTCGGCAATGCACAGACTGCCTGGTGCGATGTCGGGAGCCGCGCCACCCGACGTGCCGACGCGAACGACTCGCATGTGGGGAGCGTTCGGCTTGGGCAGGAGGGTCTCGAGATCCAGCGTAAGAGCCGCCCAGGCTTCGATCAGAGCGATCTCGACGTTGTCGGTACCGATACCCGTCCCGATGACGCTGGTCGCGACACCTCCACACGTCCCGCTGAGAGTTCGATACTCACGATGGGTGACCACGTGCTGAACCTCGTCGAAACGACTGGCGACTCGATCGGCGCGCGCTGGATCGCCGACCACGACCAGATTGGGGGCAATCTCATCGGGCTTGATGCCGAGGTGGTAGAGGCGCCCTTCAGGGCCAACCACGACCTCGCATGGCTGCTCCGCTTCGTGAGACGTCTCGATGATGCAGTGTTTGGTCATGTGTCAGACACCCTGAGTTGTTGGTGGTCTTGCTGTGATGTCGAGGCGAAGATGACATGACATCGCTGCTCAGAGCCGCTTCAGAGCTCGATGCTGGTGCGCGCTGGTGTGCCGAATCACCTTGGACCCGTTGGCTCCAGCCTACGGAGAACTCGACGACGAGTCGAAAACGGCCCGTTGCTCAGCAGCCTCAGACCCCGGCGTCGCCACCCCCTCGACTAGCCCGAGGTCTGACCGGAGGCTGCGTTGGCTCTGGCGCGCGCCGTCTCGAGAGCCTGGAGTGCGGTTCGAGTGCGATGGTCTTCTGTGCCTACCTTCTGGGCTAGCGACTGGTATGCGGTCTCGAGGTGATCCTCGGCCTCGTCAAATTCCCCCATCATCGCCAAACACTCGCCGAGCCGGCTCTGGGTGACGGCGAGCTTCGGACTGTCCTCGACGAGGATGGCTCGGTGAATCCCGAGAGCTTCTCGAAGGAGGGGCAAGGCGTCCGACGGCTTATCGAGGTCGATCAAGAGCGCCCCAAATCCCGAGATCATGTCGGCCAGAATCCGATGCTGCGGTTCGAGGATTTCGCGCCCGAGCGCCAGAGATTGCCCAAAGAGAGACTCCGCGGCCGAGTGGTCTCCCGAGAGCGCCAGCTGACGGGCGAGGTTACCCATGGTGTTGACAGTCTCCGCGTGCCTCTCGCCATGCACCTCGAGATAGATGTCGAGGGCTTCGCGCAGCATCGTGATGGCGCGCTCGTGTCGGCCCAATGATCCGTGCAAGCTCGCAACGTTGTTGAGGTTGGTTGCGAGTCGTCGGCTACGACCGAAGCTCGCTCGACTGTACTCGAGTACCTGTTCTTGAAGCTCCAGAGCTTCTAAGGCATCACCCTTCATGAACAGCGCTGCGGCCAGGTTGTTGCGGCTCAGAGCGACGTCCGGGTGGTTCTCCCCGAGAATCTCGACTCGGAGCTCGAGAGAACGACGCAGGTACGGCACGGCCTGGTCGGGGTCGTCCTTGTTGAGCATCAGAACGCCGAGCTTGTTGTACGCCGCCGCCGTCGACGGGTGCAGCTCTCCGAAGACCCGCTCGTTGAGCTCTAGCGAGCGATAGTGGTATGGCTCGGACTCCTCGATAGCCCCCTTCCAGCGGAGCATGAGACCAAGGTTGTCGATGGACTGAACGACCCACTCGTGATCTTCAGGAAGCTCTCGTTCGCGGATGGCGAGAGCTTCGCGCAGCAGCGGCTCGGCTTCGTCGTACGCGTCGCGCTCGGCCAGGAGGAGACCCAGCCCGTTGAGCGTTCGACTGGTCTCGAGGTGCGTGTCGCCAAGCGTGGCCCGGTTCGTTGCTAGAGCCTCCCTGATGAGTGGCTCCGCCTCGTCGTACTGCCCGAGTTCTCGAAGCACGTCGCCCAGCCAGTAGGCGGCCAGAGCGACATCTTCGTGGGTGCTCGGAAGGAGCTCGCGTCGAAGCTCGAGTGACCTCTCGAAGAGCGATTGAGATCGATCGTAGAGACCGAGCGACTTGAACAGTCTCCCGAGCGTGTGCAGGGTCTCCATCTGCAGTTCGGGCTGACCATCGAGCTCCTGGAGCGCACGCTCGGTACCGGCTTCGAGCACCTCCCTTGCACTGATCGATTCGCCGCGCGTGTTGCTGGGGTCGGCGCGCTCGAACATCTCGGTGAGAAACGCACTCA
>JANQPS010000874.1 GCA_028285365.1 Thermoanaerobaculia bacterium
GGTGCGAGTGCCGGCAGCAACGGCCGCGAGACTCATCAAGGGCGCCGGTATGGCACTCTTGACGAAGTGGCTCTCTGGCAGCCAGAACGATTCGAGCCCCAGCTCTTCCGCAAGCTGCGCCTGTTCCACCAGCTCCGTCGCGGACCCGGTCGACTGGCTCCGCCAGGGGGTCGTGCCGACGTGGAGGTTCATGCGCTCCCCCTCGCCATCCTGATCTACTTCGCCCACGAGAGCTCGACTCCCCCAACCTCCACCGAAGCATCGGAGTGCGCCAGCCCGAGCTCTCTCGCTCTCTCCAGAAGGGTCTCCGGCTCCTCGACGCGTAGGCGCCACGTGGTGACGTGGTCGAACGTGCGGGCTCGGGAGGTGTCCACCGCGGCATCGAAACGGACGTCACCGTCTTCGAGCTCGATCCTCCATGCCCCGTCCTCCTCGATCACCGGAAGGTCCAACACCCGAGACCAACGCGACGCAAGCTCGCGAGGTTCGGCACTTGCGAAGTCGGCGCCCACGATCCCCCGCACGGGTCCGCCGCTGGCCTGGGTCTCCCAGTCCGGACCCGCCCAGCGCCAGGACGATGGAGGCACGGCCTGATCGAGCGAAACGATGGCACCTCCGACGTCACGAGGATGGAGGTGAGTGCCCATGATGTCGTCGTGATCTCCCCGCCACACGACCCGAACGCCGAGCTCCTGCAGCCGCGCTCTTTCGGCAGCCATGTCGTCGACCTGGAGCAGGACCATGTACCCGCCGGCACCAAACCTCTCCAGGTACCGACCGGCAGCCGTGCCCTCCCGGGTAGGCGCGACAACCTCCATGAAGGTGTCCCCCACCGCAAACACTCTGTTCTCCAGACCAAAATGGCCCACACCCGGATCGGCGAATCCAGGTCCCAAGTCCAAGAGCCGCCGCAGCTGTCCACACAGCGGCTCCAGCGTTTCGGCTACCCATACCACTTGTCTCAGACGCACTTCGCTCAACTCCCTGATGTCTCAACAAGACGTGGACGTTTCAACGTATCGATCGAGCCTGAGGAACGGATTCGTCCAACTCCTCCGCAACGATCCGCCAGTCGGCGACTCGACGTCCTCGAGACGACGACCTCGAACGCTCACTCTGGCAAGAGCACTCCTCCAATGCTCACTCTTCGAAGACCGAATTGAGTAGCGCCGCGATCCGCACGCCCGCCTGCTTGAGCCGCAACTCCACGAACTCTGCGTGCTCCTCGACATAGCGACGCCCAAGTCGCTGACCGGGCTCTGCGCTCGGATAGACCCGCTCCGTCGCGTGCCGATAGCTCTCGTGCACCCAGTCCAGCAGGGTGCCTCGCGGCCAGGACACCTCTTCGCTGTCGGTGATCTGACGACCGAGCTGTTTCGCGAGACGCCGCCACGACCCACGCCGACGATTGATGATCCCGGTGTCCCACACCGAGTGCAGGTTCCAGGGCTCTCCGAAAAAGTCGACGCCGATGCGGTTGCCTCCTCGATCTTCGAAGTGCGAGACGTGAAGGGGCTGGTGAAGGTCGCCGACGAAGTGAACGAGCAGCCTGAGCCAGAGTCGTCGGTCGGATTGTGATGCCTCGGGATCTCGAAGCTCATCGAGAGCACGATTGATCGCATCGACCAGGCACCCCTGAGGCGGACATCGCTCGAACCGTCCGACTTCGGGATCGAGGTTGACGAAGTGCAAAGGCCGAATCCAGTCGTATGGCTCTAGACCTCGCACCTCGTCTGCCCACGTCGAGGCCTCTACCAGTCCACCACTCGCCAGCAATGCCCTGACTTGCGCACGAGCCTCGGGACTCAATCGCGATTCGGCGATTGCCGCCGTGACCCGGTGTGCGGTCGCACCCCAGGCATGAAGCGGTTGAGGCCGAGCTCCCATAAGCGCCATCGTGAGCAAGACGAGACTCGTCACCGTGAGGCGCGGACTGACACTGCTACGCTGACTCATCGCCTTTGAAATCCTGTCGCCGGCAACATCGGGCTCACTGGCCACCGCTGTTGAAAGGTCCCGCACCGGGAACCCCGCCGCAAAGGAGAGCCCACCATGCACACTCGCAGAAGTCTCATCGAGAACATCCTCGCCCCAACAGCCGCCTTGAGCTTCATTGGCCCGACTCTACAGGCTTCCGCCGCGCGCGCCAGATCAGTTCCGGCACCGGCGCGAGCCGAACCGGCGGAGGTCGCTCGCGACGAGCACTTCTGGTTCCAGGTGCAGCAGGCGTTCACCACCGATCGATCTCTCGTCAACTTCAACAATGGCGGCGTCAGCCCGTCACCTCGAATCGTTCAGCAGGCTCTCGAAAGGCACCTCGCCTACTCCAACGAGGCACCCGCCTACACCATGTGGCGCGTGCTCGAGCCCCAGAAAGAGACGGTGCGTGCTCGCCTGGCCGCAACCTTCGGCTGCGAGACCGAAGAGCTGGCGATCACTCGCAACGCGTCGGAGGGCCTGCAGATCTGCCAGCTGGGTATCGATCTCGAGCCCGGTGACGAGATCCTCGCCACCACGCAGGACTACCCTCGCATGATCACCACCTTCAAGCAGCGCGAACGGCGAGACGGCGTGCGTCTCAGGCAATTCAAGATTCCGATTCCAGCGGAAGACCCGGCCGAGATCACCGAGCTCTACGAACGCAACATCACTCCCAAGACGCGGCTCATCCTCATGAGCCACATGATCAACATCACAGGTCAGATCCTGGATCCGCGACCCGTGGTTCAGATGGCGCGCGAGCGCGGTATCCCGGTCATCGTCGACGGCGCTCACGCCTTTGCCCACTTTCCCTTCAAACGAGACGACCTGGACTGCGACTACTACGCTTCGAGTCTCCACAAGTGGTTGTTCGCGCCCTTCGGGACCGGGCTCCTGTACGTCCGACGGGAACGCATCGGTTCGACCTGGCCGCTCATGGCGGCAACCGAAGAGCAGACCGACGACATCCGCAAGTTCGAAGAGATCGGGACCCACCCCTGCCCCAACTTCCTCGCGATCGCCCAGGCGTTGACGTTTCACGAAGGTCTCGGCTCTGAGAACAAGGCGGCGCGGCTCGTCTTCTTGCGCGATCGTTGGGCGCGTCGCGCCATCACCTACCCGCGCACCCGACTCCACACCAGCCTGGAGCCGGGGCACGCCTGCGGAATCGCAACGGTTCAAATCGAAGGTGTCGATTCCACGGATCTCGCCAACCACCTCTGGAACCAACACAAGATCTTCACCGTCGCCATCAAGCACGACGAGTTCGAGGGCATCCGAGTCTCCCCGAGCGTGTACTCGACTCTCGAAGAAGTCGATCGGTTTGCGGACGAGTTGGAGCGCGTGGCGACTCGAGGGCTGCCGAAGGCTTGAAGAAGCCCGCCAGGAGCCTCAGGTCAGGAGGACCTCGGGGTTGACCGGATTGAGCGGCGACTGCCCCGAGAGTACAGCCACGATGTTCTCCGCTGCGAGCTTCGCCATGCGCTCTCGCGTCGCCACCGAAGCACTCCCGATGTGGGGCAGAAGAACGACGTTCTTCATGGGCAACAGAGCCTCGGTGACACTAGGCTCTTCTTCGAAGACGTCTAGCCCGGCTCCCCAGATCTGTCCCGCTTCGAGTGCGGACACCAGAGCCGCCTCGTCGACGATCGGGCCCCGCGCCGTGTTGATCAAGATGGAGTCTTCTCTCATCAGTCCGAGCTCGCGGCTGGAGACGAAGTGCCGGGTCTCGTCGTTCAGCGCCAGGTGGAGAGACAAGAAGTCCGAGCGCTCGAAGAGCTCGTCTCTGCCGACGCGCTCCGCACCCAACTCGCGCTCGATTTCGGGCACGTCGGACCTACCCCAGTAGATCAGCTTCATACCGAAGCCCAGGACGGCTCGGCGAGCCACTGCCCTCCCGATTCGACCAAGTCCGGCTATACCCAAGGTCCGCCCATAGACGTCCTGTCCGGCCAGCAGCAAAGGCGCCCACCGCTCCCAGCGTCGTTCACGAAGGAACCGATCACCCTCGACCACCCGACGCGCGGTTGCCAGCAGAAGAGCAAGCGTGAGATCGGCGCTGGTCTCGGTCAGCACGTCCGGAGTGTTGGTCACGACCACTCCAGCTCGCGTGGCGGCCGCGACGTCGATGTTGTCGTAGCCCACGGCCATGTTGGCGACCACCTTCAGGCGCTTCGCGGCGGCCAGGACCTCCTCGTCGATGCGCTCGGTCACGAGAACCAGGGCTCCGTCCGCCTCGCTGATGGCCTCGGCGAGGCGTGATCGATCGGCCGCGACTCCTTCCTCCAGGACCTGAACATTCGCCCGATCGTCGAGCCAACTCTGAGCAGGCCCTGGAACAGGACGGGTCACCACGACGTGATGTTCAGATAGAGACGTGGACATGCTCTCGGCCTCGTTGGTCTCGCCCCTCCGGGCCAGCGAGAGAGGGTTCCTGAATGGGTTGTCTGCGATTCGAGCAGCACCCTATCCGTTCACGAGCACCAGGTCAGCAGCAGAGTCACTCCTAGCTGTAACTCGTCTCGATCGGAGGCGAGTCGCCGGCAAGGGGCTGCGTTCCGCCATGGAGTGCAGAGACTCCGCACAGCAGGTCAGGAAGATCGCATGCGGCTAGACTCTCCCGCATGGTCTTCCCTCCTTGGCCTGTGCCTCACCTCCCTCGGATTTTGCGCCCTCGGGCGACTTCCGTGCCCCTCGTCGTCGCAGCCTTGACAGCGCTCCTGGCCGCATGCGGCGTAGGCTCGCAGCCGTCCTCGGACGAGCCATTCGAGCTACGTCTTCTTCACACCAACGACACCCACGCCCGAATTCTCGAGTTCAACAGCTTCGGTGCCCCCTGTCGTGCCGAAGACGCGGCGGAGGGGCGCTGTTTCGGCGGCGTGGCTCGCCGGGCCACGGTCCTCGACGAGATCCGCAAAGAGTCGCCCAACGTGCTGCTGCTCGACGCGGGAGACCAGTTTCAGGGAACCCTCTTCTACAGCCGATTCAAGGGCACGCTGACGGCTACCGTGATGAACACGCTGGGCTACGACGCCATGGTCGTCGGCAACCACGAGTTCGACGACGGTCCCGAGATCCTCGCTGCCTTCGTCGATCAGGTGGACTTCCCGGTCCTCGGGAGCAACGTGGTCGCGGTCCCAGGCAACCCCCTGGAGAACCAGCTGGATCAGTCCATGGTGCTAGAGATCGGCGGACGCAAGGTCGGAATCATCGGCGTCATCACGGAAGAGACCACAGACCTCTCGAGCCCAGGCGAAGGCGTATCGTTCGAGCCGATCGAAGAGACCGCACGCAAGTTGATCGACGAGCTCGAGGGGCAAGGCGTCGACATCGTCATAGCGCTCAGCCACTCTGGGCTGGAGCGCGACCGAATGATCGCTTCCGCCGTCGAAGGTTTGGACGTGATCATCGGAGGGCACACGAACTCCCTCCTCTCCAACACCAATGAGCTGGCTGTCGGACCGTATCCTCTGGTCGTGGAATCACCTCGCGGTGAGCCCGTCTTGATCGTCACGGCTTTCGCCTGGGGCATGCTGCTCGGTGATCTCGAGGTGGTCTTCGATGGCGCTGGAGTTGCAACCAGCTGGGAGGGCGAGCCTCGGCTGCTCAACGCCCAGGTTGCAGAGAGCCCAGCGATTCAGACCCTTCTAGAGCCTTTTGGTCGAGAAGTCCAGGAGTTCAGCGAGCAGCCCATCGGCGTTGCCGAGGTCGACCTCGTCGGCCTCGAGGGAGTCTGCCGCTTCGGCGAATGCAACTTCGGCAACCTGATCGCCGACGCCCTCCTCGAGCACGGCCAGGAGCGAGGCGTCGAGGTCGCACTGCAGAACAGTGGCGGGATTCGTGCCGGCGTTCCCAAGGGTGGAGTGAGCGTCGGTTCGATTCTCACTGCGCTCCCTTTTGGCAATACCGCGAGCGTCTTCGGTCTGCGCGGAAGCGACCTGCGCGACGTGATCGAGCACGGAGTCAGTCGTGCGCACGACCCTGACGCCGACGGCACTGGCCGTTTCCTGCAGGTCGCCGGCTTGCGCTACAGCTTCGACCCCACCGCACCGGTCGGTGAGCGGGTCCTAGAGGTCGAAGTCGCCAATGCCGCCTCCCCAGCCTCCGAAGAACCCGTATTCACACCACTCGACCCGGACCGGGAGTATCTGGTGATTTGCAACGGTTTCAACAGATCGGGCGGTGACGGTTTTGCGGTCCTCAGAGATCGAGCCATTGATCCCTACGATCAGGGCCGCGTCATCTCCGACATCGTCATGGACTACGTCCGCACCAAGCAGCGGGTGGCGCCAGCGATCGAGGGGCGTGTTCGCAGGATCTCTCCCTGATCCTGAGCGTTCGTGGTTGCGGCATCACCCTTCCGTATTCAGGCCGCCATTCACGCACCAGTCTCCACGGGTCCTTAGTGGGCTCGATGTGGCGTCTCCGAGTCCTCCAAACGGGACCGACTCGCGGCGTCGAGCAGCCAATACACAGTCCGCGACAGTATTTTGGCCCGTCGGGAGCCGGCCTGACGACGATTTCCCGCTAGACTAGGGAGTTTCCGCGCTAAATGCCGCATTCTAGAGAGCGTTACTCCCCCCTCATGTCTCAGCCACGCACACCTTCCGTAGCCGAGCTCATCGGCTCTGAAGACCTCAGAGCGCCGCTCGAGCAGGCCCGGCGACGCCTCTCGCCCGAGACGCGTCTGAGCACGGAACAGCGTGCGGTGCATCTGCTGTTCGACACGCCACGTGGAGTACAGGCGGCGCTGATCCTCTGTGCAGCCCTCACGGTCACCGTGCTCTGGGTCCATCTGGATCCCGTATGGCGCATCGCATGGCCAGCCATCCTCGCTCTCGTCGGGATCTCCAGCGCTCTCCTCGTTCGTCGCTATCGGCGCAACCGGTTGTCGCGTCCCTCTACGAACTGGGAGCGGCTGTTTCTGATGCATGTCTTCGCGACTGGCGCGATGTGGGGCTGGCTGGCCGCGGGGCTCGCTCCCATCGATTCCACCCGCCACATGCTCTTCGTCATTGCGGTGATCGCCGGAATTGCTGCGGCGACCGCCACTGCGCTCGGCGCCAGCCGGTACGGCTTTGCGGTTTTTGCCGTCCCCGCCATGGTGCCGGTCGCCGTCAGACTCCTTCTCCAAACCCAGAATCAGCTCTTGCTGGTGACCGGCCTCCTGATCATCGTCTACGTCTCGAGCCTCCATCTGGTGTCCCGACAGTTTCACCGGACGCTGCTCATGAACTTCCGGTTTCGGAGCCAGAACGAAGAGCTCATGGAAGAGCTGTCACAGGTCAATGACGGTCTCTTCGGTGAGATCGAGGCTCGCGAGCGCGCCGATCGTGAGATCGCCAAACGCGACGCGATCCTCGAGGCAGTCAGCTTCTCGGCAGAGCGCCTGCTCCGAAGTCCCGACTTTCTCGGCGACCCGACGCCGATGCTCGCGCGCCTGGGAACCGCCGCGCAGGTAGATCGCATCTCGCTCGTGATCCGCCGAGCGGACGACCCCGGCACCGCCGAGTCCGTCGATCTGTATCAATGGCGCCCACAGCACAGCGTTCTGGCACCGATCGAAGAGGCTCCGCCGCTGAGCACCTATCCCTTCCTCCATCGGCTCGCCGACGGCGAGGTCATCAGTGGCGCACTCCTCGACCTGGGTGACGAGGACCGTCGCTGGCTCGCCGGCCGCGGCGCCTGTTCGATGGCCCTGCTTCCCTTCTTCGATGATCAGGCCTGGCGTGGCGTGCTCGTCCTCGAGGACCCTCGCGAGCGCGGCTGGACCAAGTCCGAGATCGAAGCCCTCTGCGCCGCCGCCGACATGCTCGGTGCTGCCGCAGCACGAAGCCGCACCGAGGCCGAGCTGGCGCGTAGTGATTCCCGCTACCAGATGCTGGCGCAGAACACCAACGATCTCGTGACCCTTCACGACCTCGGCGGCCGCTGCATCTACGCGAGTCCTTCCTGTCGGGATCTCTTGGGCAGGGAGCCGGAGGAGCTCCTCGGTGAGGCCCCCGAGCGTCTCTTCGGCGACGTCGAAGCCGAACGCCTGCGACGAGACGGATTCGACGTCGCCCAATCCGGGTCCACGGCGACGTTGAGCTTTCCCTTCCGCCGCCATGACGGTCGCACCAAGTGGCTCGAGATGTCGGTTCAGCCCGTCACCGACCACAAGGGCCACGTCAACATGCTCGTCGCCTCGTCGCGCGACGTCACGAGCCGAAAGCTCGCCGAGGACGAACTGTTTCGCGAGAAAGAGCTCGC
>JANQPS010000875.1 GCA_028285365.1 Thermoanaerobaculia bacterium
GTGTCTGCGCAGCGAGTACGACGAGTACAACCCCGAGATGGTCGAGGCCGAGTGCAAGCTCCCGGCAGGTACGGTCGCGACCCTGGCCGACGAGATCGCGCGCGCCGGCACGCGGTTCTCGAGTCACGTTTGGCGCAACGCAGCGGCCGGCCACGAGGGCGGCTGGCAGGTGGCGCGTTGTCTTCTGCTGCTCCATGCCATGACGGGCAGCATCGGGACACCTGGTGGAGTCAATCCGAACTCCTGGGACAAGCACGTCCCCCACCCGCCGCTCGAGCCACCGGCGGTGGACATGTGGAACGAACGACAGTGGCCGCGCGAGTACCCGCTGGCTCACTACGAGATGAGCTTCGTTCTGCCGCATCTGCTCGAGCGGCAGAACAGTCGCCTCGAGGTCTACTTCAGTCGGGTGTACAACCCGGTTTGGACGAATCCCGATGGGTGCTCCTGGATCGAAATGTTCGAGCATCCGGACCGGATCGGCTTGCACGTAGCGCTCACTCCGACCTGGAACGAGACGGCACAATGGGCCGACTACGTCCTGCCGATGGGGATGGCGTCGGAGCGTCACGACGTCATGAGCCAGGAGACCCACGCCGGAACGTGGATCGGATTCAGGCAGCCGGTCGGACTTCAGTACGAGCGCCTCGAGCGCGACAACACCCAGCAGTCGACCACGCTGGGCGTCAATCCTGGAGAAGTCTGGGAAGAAGCCGAGCTCTGGGTGGCGCTCTCTTGGCAGATCGACCCTGACGGGAAACGCGGGATCCGTCGCTTCTTCGAGTCCCCGACCGATCCTTCACGCCCGATCACCATGGACGAGTACTTTGGCCAGCTGTTCGAGACCTCGGTACCCGGTCTCCCCGAGGCAGCGGCCTCGGAGGGTTTGACGCCGCTCGAGTACATGCGTCGCTACGGCGCGTTTGCCGTTCCTTACGCCGGCCAGGAAAGGTACGAGGGTAGGGGTGAGCTCGAGGTGGTCCCGGGCGACCTGCGGACTGGATTCCCGACGCGCTCCGGTCGGTTGGAGATCCTTGCAAGCACCTTGGAGGAGTGGTCCTGGGGAGAGCATGCGATGCCCGGCTACATCAAGAGTCAGGTCAACTGGGAGAAGCTCGATCTCGCGGCTAATGAGCGCTGCTTGCTGCCGACGTTTCGCCTTCCGACCCTGATTCACACGCGCTCAGCCAACTCCAAGTGGCTGCAGGAGATCTCCCACACGAATCCGCTGTGGGTGCACCCGGACGATGCGTCGAGTCTGGGGCTCGCCGGTGGCGCGCTGGTTCGTGTGGTGACGGAGATTGGTCACTTCGTGGTCCGCGCCTGGGTGACCCAGGGCATTCATCCCGGCGTAGTCGCCTGCTCGCATCACGTCGGTCGTTGGCGACTGCAGCATGGCGGAATGCAGCTCGGATCGTCGCGGGTCCGACTCGAGCGCGACGGCTCGATCTTTCGATTCCGGGCCGTCGACGGGGTGGGACCGCACGCGAGTCCGGATCCCGATACCGAGCGGGTCTTCTGGCGGGAAGCGGGCGTCAATCAGAACCTCACCTTCCCGGTTCAGCCGGACCCGATCAGCGGCATGCACTGCTGGCACCAGAAGGTGCGAGTGGAGCGAGCGCTGCCGGAAGACCGCTACGGCGACATCGTCGTCGACACGTCGCTCTCGCGTGCTGTGTTCGAGCGCTGGCTAGAAAAGACCAGACCCGCGAGTGGTGAACCGGGCAGTCTTCGCCGGCCGCTACACCTCAAGCGACCGCTCAAGCCGACGGAGCGCGCGTACCGCTTTTGAGCGGCGATGCTGCACGGGAACGCTTGCCCGTTGCAGCGCAGCTCGGAAGCTGTTGGCGTTCGACCCAAGGCGGAGTTGCGCAGCAACTGTTCTCTTCGGCGAGTGTCACCTGACCGTAGGCCGGACGACATGCTGGGTCGCAGCGCTGATTTCGCCCCGGACGAAGTGAAGGGTCCGGCGCTCTGACGTCGGTGCCGCACGTCTCTGAGATCAGCTCCTTCTCTCGAACCCTGCAGTGGTGAAGGCAGCGTGCGAGACAACCCGGAGGGGGTGCCGCGACATGTCAGGGGTGCCAGTCCGTTTCGAGCGGTCCCGCCAGCGGACGAAGTCTTGCCTGCCCCGAGTCCCCCTCAGGCGCTCCCGATCCCCAAAGCATCGAGGGATTGCTCGAACGCCCTCAGGAAGGCTTCGATCTCGCCGGACTGCATGGGAGTCGAGAGGGCCAGGAAGAGACCTCTCTGTCCGAGCAGGATCCCGTGATGGAGCATCTCCTTGGCGATCTGGGCCAGCTGAGGGCTGTGAGCCCGTGCCCGTGCGACCGACCGAAAGTCGGTGAGCTCTTCGTCGGTCAAGAGCACCATCATGAGAGAGCCCCGGCCGGTGACGCGATGAGCGACTGAGCGATCACTGAGTGCTCGTGTCATGCCTTCTCTGAGCTCCGCGGCGAGGCGCTCGAGGTGTTCGAAGCTGTCGACGGTCAGCTGGGCCATGGTCTCGTACCCGGCCACCATGGTGACCGGGTTGCCGTTGTACGTGCCTCCGTGGTGCACCTTCTCGCCGTCTCGATGATCGAAGACCGCCATGACGTCCGCTTTGCCCGCCACCGCCCCGACGGGGAAGCCGCCGCCGATGATCTTGCCGAGCGCCAGGAGATCGGGCTCGATGCCATAGGTCGTGCAGGCTCCGGCGTGGTCGACCCTGAACGACAGCACCTCGTCGGCGACGAGCATGATGCCGTGGCGCTCCGTGATCTCGCGAAGGAAGTGGACGAAGTCTCTCCGAGGCTCGAGCAGCCCCAGCGCCGCGGGCAGCGGGTCGAAAAGGACTCCGGCCAGCTCCGAAGCGTGATCTTCGATCAGCGCACGACACACCTCGATGTCGTTCCAGGGCATCGTCACGACATCGGATGCGAGGCTCGCAGCCATACTGGGCTCGAGAGTCGTTGTTGGTCGCTTGGGGTCGCCCCAGTTGTGGGGTCGCGAAGAGTCACTCGCCTGCGCGTAGTCGTAGATGCCGTGATAACACCCTTCGAACTTTGCGATCTTGGAGCGCCCGGTGGCGGCTCGTGCCGCCCGTAGGGCGAGGAGCACGGCTTCGCTGCCCGAGTTTGCGAAACGTAGCTGTTGCGCGTAGGGCACCCGGTCGATGAGTAGCTCGGCAAGCTTGATGTCGCGTTCGGTAGGCAACGAGAAGGCTGTGCCGTTGGCGATGACCTCGGTCACGGCAGCGGTGACCTTGGGGTCCGAGTGGCCGTGAATGAGAGACGTGTAGTTGTTGATGAAGTCGATGCGCTCGTCGCCTTCGACGTCCCAGACCCGGCATCCCTGACCTTTCACGGCATATACCGGATAGGGATCCATTACGACGGTGTGCCTCGAGTTGCCTCCAGGCATCACCGCAAGGGCTCGATCCCAGAGTTGCTTGGAGCTCGAGGACTCGTCGAGGTAGCGAGCGGTGGTCTGCGAGTGCGGCGTCTGGTTCATCGCGTCTCCCGGAACGGGTGGTGGATCTCCGCTTGCGCGGTTCATCTGGAGTGGTGATGTCAACGATGACACAAAGACCCCGTCGCTGACTCCAGAGATGGGCTGTGGGGAGGTTGGGCGTTGGCAAGAGCTCACGATGGGTCGTGAACTAGACTCTGGCGTCCTTTGGTCATCCTGTGAAGGGCACCACGCTGACTCTTGCGAGGGAGCGAGCCTTTTCTCACCCAGGCGCCGAACGTTGCGATTCGTGTCGTCGGCCTAGCGATGACTCCAGGCGTGAAGGCCAGAGGCGCGCAACACGCGGAGAAGGAGTGAAAGAATGAGACTCTGCCGTTTCTCGAGAGATGATGAAGACGTACGTATCGGAATGATCTTCGGCGACGCCGTCGTCGATCTCGCTCGAGCGGCTCCGGAGCTCCCGCGCGAGATCAACGCTCTCCTCGCGCTAGACGCCTCTAGCCTGGCCGCCGCGGCTCGCGATGCGGAGACCCATGACGAGCAGATTCCCCTGGGAGACGTGACGCTCGCTGCTCCCGTTCCACGCCCCGGCAAGTTCCTGGCAGTGGGCCTCAACTATCGCGACCACATCGAAGAGACCAACCGGCCGGTGCCGGAGTTTCCGGTGTTCTTCAACAAGCAGATTACCTGTGTGAACGGCCCTTACGACCCGATCCACTATCCACCGGTGACCGACAAGCTCGACTACGAGGGTGAGTTGGGGATGGTCATCGGACGCCGGTGCCGTCACGTTCGCCGGGAGGAGGCCGAGCAGGTCGTCGCCGGTTTTCTGGTGGTCAACGACGTGTCCGTACGGGACTGGCAGAGGCGAGCGCCGACGATGACGCTAGGAAAGTCGTTCGATACCCACGGTCCGATCGGTCCCTGGATCGTGACGTCCGACGAGCTGCGCGATCCGCACGATTTGCGGGTGCGCACCTGGGTCAACGACGAGTTGCGACAGGACTACCACACGGGGCAGATGGTGTTCGACCTGTGGGAGCAGATCGAGATCCTCTCGACCGTCTGCACCCTCGAACCGGGTGACATCGTCTCCGCCGGGACGTCTTCCGGAGTCGGAGTGGCCATGGACCCCCCTGGACTCCTCGATGTCGGCGACGTCGTCAGGATCGAGATCGACGAGATCGGGCACATCGAAAA
>JANQPS010000877.1 GCA_028285365.1 Thermoanaerobaculia bacterium
TCGCCAGACTCATCGTCAAACTCGCCGGGTGCCAGCTGAACCACGATCTCTGCGCTCTGGCCATCGACGCCATGGGCGAGCACGGCATTCTCAAGAAAGGCTCTGCCCGAGTCCGTGCCGAGGGCGCCTGGCAGGCCCAGTACATGTACTCTCTCGGGCTGATCATCGGTGGCGGAACCGCTCACATCCAGAAGAACATCATCAGTGAAGCCGGCCTCGGAATGCCACGCGAGCCCAAACCGGCGCGGCCGACTCCCTGATCCTTCACGAGAACCGTCTCGGGACGATGTCGCAACCTGGTCGACGCGTTCCACGTAGGCGCTGTTAGGATCCGACCGGTTTCCCCCAGAGCAGCCACTGTGCCCAGGCCGCGAGCCTGGACACCTGAGCCGGTTGGGGGTCTGACAAATGAGCACAATCCTCAAGGAGATCACCGACCCATGTTGAAGAAGATCACCGGCTCGCTCGTTGCCGTTGCCCTCCTCGTGTCGTTCGGCTGCGCAAGCGGCGGCGGCGGCGCCAAAGGCCCCAGTGACGAAGAGCTCATCCAGCAGCTCGTCAGCACGACTCTCGAGGCTCTTCAGAGCAAAGACGTCGACACCACGATGTCGGCCTACTCCGATTCGTTCACCTCCGACCAGGGTGACAAGGCCGCGATGCAGGCTTTCTTTCAGCAGGCCGCTGAAGCTGGCTTCCTCGATGGCATGACCGCCAATACCGACAGCATGGCCGTCACGGTCGACGGCGAGACCGCCGAGGTCACCGGTATCAGCGTCGAAGGCGCGTTCGGCGCTCTCGATCTGACCTTCGGACTCGCCAAAGAGAGCGGTCGCTGGATGATCACGTCCCAGACCCAGTAGCGATCCAGCATTGTTCGGGCTCTAGAGCCCTACTCTCAGGCCGTCTCGATTCGTCGGGGCGGCCTTTGTCGTTGACGCAGTCCCGCTGGTCCCGCACTCTCTCTCGGCCAAAAGGCCCTCTCCCGGCCATGAGACTGGCTCTGGCTAGATCGCTAGATCGCTAGATCGCCGGCTGAAGCCCGACGTCCGGGCACCGCAATTGCATTGCTGTGCGACATGACCGTCGCTTTTGCCAGCCCACCTACTCGGCACGTCGAGCTTCCCGACTTGCTCCGTCGGTACAAGACTCGACCTGTCGTGGCGCGAGGCGAGCGTCTCCTTGTCTTTCGCGGTGTCGATCCCGAGCTCCTTCAGCCCGTAGCGGTCAAGGTATTTCGCCTGGACGTCACCGACGAAGATCTGAGGGCCAAGGCACGTTTCCTCGAATCGCGGGAGCGCTGGACCAGCTTGGAACACTACGCCATCCCACGAGTCCTCGACCTTGGCGCCGTCGGGACAGCGGATCTCTACATGGTGAGCCAGTGGACCGACGGCCATCCCCTGCCCGGCCAGATTCCAAGCGAGGGCTCGTCTCGGATGGCCCTCTTCTACGCCATCCAGATCGCTGATGGCTTGAGCGCGCTGCACCAGGCGAATCTGTCCCACCAGCGTCTGCATCTCGATAACGTGCTGGTCGACAGCCGGGACGTCATCACCCTGGTCGGACTCGGCACCAGCATGGCACTCGGCCGCCGGGAGCTACCCGATGTACCCCGTAGCATCATCAACACTGCCAACCTGCCCGAAGCCGAGGCTCCGTGGATAGCAGACCAGTTTTCGCTCGCAGTACTGGTTGGCAGACTCCTGGGCGCCCGTGTCCGTGATGCCGGGCGCCGTCACCCCCTCGTCCAGCTCCCTGCCGAGCTCGAGAACCGGCTGCCCAACTCAGCAGAGCTGAGCTCGGTCCTGGAACGCTGCCTCACTTCCGAACCGAGCCGGCGGCCCAAAGACACCTCGGAACTGACAGCTGTTCTCGAGAACAGCCTCCGGTTCGAATGCGACGACGAAGTCGAGGCCACACCGCCAAAGTCCGTAGCGGTGCCCCCGATCGAGCCCCCAGGAAAGACTCAGGCCTCCTCCGAAGGCTCTGGATTTCTCGAGACTCTCCGAGAGATGTGGAGTGACGGGCTAGCGGACATCGACCTGCGCGAGGGCGGCAGGAAGAGTCTCTACGATACGGCGGCGCAGCCCATCCTCAGGTCGCACCCTCCCGAGAGAGTCCTACCGGTCGAAAAGCTCGACAAGCTTCGAGCGGTTTCCGGTCGCGAGTGCCAAGGGGATCTCGACTCGGTGGCGGCTTCGGCCCCTGAGCCATCCGACGAGACTGCCTCGCCGGCTGACCTCAGCCCTGCCTCTCACCCAAGCGCCACAGACGCCGCCACGGTCACGCGGCCCTCGCACGACACCACGAGCCGCAAGAACGAGGCTCACGACCTGGAAGACCCGAGCATAGGGAGCCCCGGCGAGATCGAGTCGTTGTTCACGGTGACCGAAGAACCGTCATCGCAGACACGACCGCTCCTCGCACC
>JANQPS010000881.1 GCA_028285365.1 Thermoanaerobaculia bacterium
GGCTCCATGGCTCGACGGTGGTTGGCTAGCCTCCATCCCTTCACCTGTGGCGATCGTCCTGTTTGCGGCCCTCGGTTTCCCGATGTACGTCTGTGCTGCTTCGGCCACACCTCTGGTAGCCGTCCTTTTGGCTGCGGGGCTCAGTCCAGGAGCCGGGATCGCCTTTCTCATCACGGGACCCGCGACAAATGTGTCGACGCTGGGCGTCTTGTCGAGTCTCCACGGGCGACGCGCCGCGCTCGCTTTCACTGGTGCGCTCGTCGCGTTTGCGGTTTTGTCGGGTCTGGCAATCGACGCCGCCTTTCCGAGTCTGCCGATTCTCACTCTTGCCCAGCTGACGGAGGAGGACCCGTCACCTGCTCAGCTCTTCTGCCTTGCTGGACTCGTCGCGTTGTTTGGCGCATCCATCGCACGACGCGGCGTTCGTCGCTTCACCGCCGAGATCAGAGATGGACTGGGCTGGGAACGCCATCACGATCACGCGCCCGCATGACGTCACGGTTCGGACGAACCGAACACCGTGTCGTGCAAGAACGCGTACTGCAGCGACCAGTCGTAGGCCGCGCCCGAAGCTAGCCCCGTGCCGGCGTGACCACCCTCGGTGGCTTCGTAGTAGAGGACGTCGGCTCCGACCTCTTGCAGGCGGGCAACGAGCTTGCGAGCGTGCCCGGCGTGGACCACGTCGTCCATCGACGAACTGACGAGCAGCACTGGCGGATAGTCCGCGTCCTCTCGGACGTTGTGGTAGGGCGAGATGGATCGCAAGAAGGAGCCTTCTTCCGGGTGCTCTGGATCACCGTACTCGTCGATCCAGTCCCTGCCGCCCAGCTTCGTATAACGCAGCATGTCGATCACCGGAACCTCGCTGATCACGGCACCAAAAAGCTCGGGCCGCTGGGTGAGGGCCACCGCTGTCAGCAAACCGCCGTTGGAAGCCCCCCAGATCCCGATGCGCTCCGGTCGCGTGACCCCGTCTGCGACGAGTGATTCGGCTACCGCATAGAAGTCATCGAAGGCGTTCTGGCGACCCTGTTTGAGGGCGGCTTCGTGCCAGGCGGCTCCGAACTCCCCGCCGCCGCGAATATTGGCGATGACGTAGACACCACCATGGTCGATCCACAGCTTGCCGTGGATGGGCCGATGGCGCGGCAGGACGGGAATGTGAAATCCGCCGTACCCGAACAGCATCACCGGGGCGTCGCCGGACTCGAGGACGTCACGCCTGGCCGCGATGAAGTAGGGGACGTTGGTGCCGTCCGCGCTTTGCGCCCAACGCTGTTCGACCCGGACGTCCTCAGTTTTCCAGGACGGCTGGAGACGAAAGATCTGCCGGAGGTCACCCTCGTCTGAGAGGTAGTACAGCGTGGGTGGCTCTTTGATCCCCTCATGTGAGATGAGCAGACCATTGGACTCGGGATTCGATGACTCGCCCCGGCCTCCTCGAATGGGGGCCAGCTGAATCACGCCGCCGCCCGGCAGGTCGATCTCGGAGTGTGTCCAGGCATCATCGTGACGTTCGAAGCGCATCGCAACACTCTCGACGTTGCGCAGCACATCTACGAAGACCACCGACCGACCCACGTGCACCGAGCGGACAGACTCGCTCGGGTTTGGCGCGTAGACGAGCTCCGACTGCAACGACTCGACGTCCACGGCGACGAGCGAGCCCTTGTGGTAGTGGTTGCCGTTGTGTGACCAATCGTTGCGGGGTTCGAACAGGATCCGGCCGTCGAGGTAGCCGCGCGGCTCGCATGCCGAGGAGCACGGCAGGAGAGTCAACTCGCCGCCATCGGCAACCGCGTAGTAGCTGGTGTCGAGCCAACCCTTGGATACCCCGACCCAGGCGAAGCGGCCTTCGGGACGGTAGACCGTCTCTGGCCAGACGCTCGTGCCGCCGTCAGAGGCGTCGATCACGGTTGTCGCCTCGCTCGGGGACTGGCCGCGTTGCCAGAACTTCGCCACCAGCGAGTAGGCGTCTCCCATCTTGCCGTCGCCCCAGTCGGTGGCCACGAAGAGCGTGTCCTCGTTCAACCAGGCAAAGTTGCTCTGAGCCTCGGGCAGCTCGAAGCCGCCTTCGAGGAAGCTACCTTCGGAAACCGAGAACTCTCGCCAGATCGTCGCCGCAATCCCGCTTCTCGAGAGGCCGATCATGCAGCGTTCGTACTTCGGCTCGAGGCAACTCGAGCCTGACCAGGCCCAGTCCTCGTCTTCTCGCTCGGCGAGCTCGTCGAGATCCAGGAGAATCTTCCACTGCGGCTCGCCAGCCAGGTAGGAAGAGACAGTTGCCCTGCGCCAGACGCCTCTGGGGTTGTCCTCGTCCTGCCAGAATCCGTAGGCGTATTGGCCTTTGATGTCGGCTAGCGGCAGGTGGGCACTTTCGCCGAGAACATGCTGGGCGTCTGTAAGGAGGGTTTCGAACTTGGCTGTTGCTTCGAGTCGAGACGTCGAGCGCCGGTTGTGCTCTTCGACCCATTGCAACGCTCGCTCGCTCCTCAGCTCCTCGAGCCAGAGGTTGGGGTCTTCTGCTTCCGCGCCGCTTGTGGTGGTCGTGGGATCACATGCCAGGTGCGCGACGAGGCAGGTCATGAGAATCCATCGAAGTTGCGTCATCTTCGTCCTCCCCAGACTCGACTTGGACGGCGCAATTAACCCACGCGGCTTCGCACCGGTCAATTCTCTTGGGGCGAACGGTGGACGACTCCCGCGAGGTTCCCGTCGGAGACCACACTTCCATGGGGTGTCTCGAGAAGGACCTTGACAGCCCGCAGACCGTCTGTTCAGACTCGAATGTGGTCGTCCGGAGTGCCCTGAATCGATCAGCAGCCAGGACTGTCGTGCTGCCTGTCGCGACGCTGTACCGACAGAGTCTAGCCGTCGTGGTGGCTAGCCACTTGCTCCTGACCCTTCTGATGGCCGCCGGGCATGACCACGATGGCCACGATGGCCCGGAGACTGAGGACGGTGGCTGCGTCGTCTGCTACTTCCAGCAGACTCAGGGGCGTCAAGAACACACGCTGCCGTCGCTCGTGTTGGAACCAGACACGCCTTGTTGCAGGTGGGCAACCGAAGATCCGATTGTTGCCGACCGGCCGTACGAGCACGAGCCACTCCGCGGCCCGCCGTCGCACGCCTGGTCGACTTAGGCAAAACGAGCTCGTGTCGCGGGTTGTCCCAATGGTTGACCGCCGCGTCGGAGTCCATTGGTGTGACCCACTACGCCTGGTGTCTCCCGACTTGCGGTCGGTCTAGGCCGCACCCCGGCGTCCCGTAGGCGCCCCGCAGACAGAGCCAACGTCTTGCATCAGACGACTGGGGCGGTTTTTGCCTCCGAGCTCTTCGGATCGGTTCCGTCTGTTGGATCGTCGCGCAAGAACCCTCCGTACCGCTGTTCGAGAAACGGTTGCAGGAGAAGAAATGAAAGGCGAGGCCACACCTTGAAGTTCATCGGCTGTGATGCTCCGGCGGCTCCTGACATGTGCGATTGGAGTCCCGCTAGGAGTGCGGACGGCGAGCAGGTCGAAACCCTGGTCCTGCGGGACCGAGTAGCGCTTGTTCTCAGCCAAATCGAGACCGGCCAGATGCGCCACTTTCACTACATTGAGCCGGAGGACATGTTTGGAATTGGCTTCCACCTGAGAGGCGGCAGCCACTTCGACGTGGAACGTAGCCAGTTCTCCACCCAACCCCATGACGTTTGGGCGGGAGCTGCCCCACGTGGTGCGGCTTCTTCTTTTGCTCTACCCGAGCACGGATTCAGAACCGTATCGCTGCGCTTCTCGCCGGACGCGATTCAGGATCTCTTGCAGCGCCATGGTCAGAAAGCTGGTCCACTCACAGACATGGCCCGGCTCGCCACGCAGGATGTTGCAATGACTCGACTGGGGTCGCTCGATGCCAGATCGTCGCAGCTAGTCGAGGCGATGTTCTCACCACCGTATGTGGGTGCTGCGCGCACGCTGTTTCTCGAGTCCTGCGCCCTCGGCCTGCTGGCTTCGCAGATCAACGCCTTCTCCTATGGCGGTAGCGGGGCTGGCGGACTCGTCGACCGCGGTCTTCGGGAGAAGATGCTGGCTGCTCGGGAGCACCTGGATGGCCACTTCGTCGACCCGCCGACCATCGGATCACTTGCGCGGATCGCGGGAACCAACGAGTTCTCGCTGAAGCGTGGCTTCAAGGAGGCTTTTGGACTCACGGTGTTTGGCTACGTCACACAGCGGCGCATGCAGCTTGCGGCCGACGAGCTGCACGCCGGACGTTCCGTTCAGGACACGGCACGGGCGGCCGGATACGCCTGCCCTCGTAGCTTCGCAGATGCCTTCCGACGTCACTTCGGCGTCTTGCCCAGCTCCGTCTTGCGTCGGTTACGTTCAGAAACTCCCGATTACCGCGGTTAAGACTCCCTCCCACCACAGACGTCCTTTGGTTGTAGCCAACTACTCTCGTTCAGGAGCAGTAGGAGATGTCTATGAAGACAGGCGTTTGTGGGGCAGTTCTGGGGTTGTTGCTGGGGTCGCTATCTCCTGGGCAGGCGCAAGAGGCTTCAGATCCGGGTGCGGAACGAAGCGCTCAGGAGTCCATTGTTCTGGACACGATCCTCGTTACCGCCCGTCAGTACGAGGAGGATGCGCGGGATGTCCCTTTTGCCCTCACGGTGCTCGATGTCGGGGCCCTCGAGTCTCGACGGGTCGACGACACTTTCAGCTTGTTCAGGCAGGCTCCCGGTCTGTCTCTGACGAGTTTCGACGACGGTCGCTTCGCCTACTTCCAGCTCCGAGGAATTGGGCCGCTCTCTCAAGCCATCGGGCCCGATGACGGGTCTGTCGTTACCTACGTCGACGGCGTGCCGCAGCCCGTGTTTGCCTCGGAGTTCGGCTACCTCGATCTCGCGCGCATCGAGGTCTTGCGTGGGCCCCAAGGCACTCTCTTCGGACGCAACAGTCAGGGCGGCGTGATCAACATCACGACGCGTGCGCCTTCCGATTCGTTCGAAGGGCGTTTGCGTTTGGAGGCCGGCGAGAGGGGCTACGGGCTCGCTGGAACGTCTCTCTCCGGACCGCTCGCCGGCGATCGGGTGCGCGGGCGCCTCTCCTTGCAAGCCTCGACGGTGGACGGCTTCGTCGACAACACGGCGCCCGACGGTGGCGATCTCGGCGACAAGACCGCCTACGCTGGCCGGGGGGTTGTTTCTTTTCTTCCGGACGATCAGGAGGGGCTCCGGACGACCTTGTCGATCAACGCAGACGACCGGATCTCGAACCCGTTCTACTACGTGCTTCGCGGCCAGCCCGATCGACTCGTCGAAGTTGCTCCCGAAAACGAAGTCGAGCGAACCACCTGGGGTGCGAGTGTCAGGCTCGAGAAGCCGTTCGGCCCTGTTGGTTTGAGCTCGATCACCGCGCTCAACGGTTTCCGCACCGATCAGCTGCTCGACGACACCAACGGCCTGATCTACGGACCATTGTTCGGCCGCCCGTCGTCGGACTTTCTCGCTCCTCTAGATTTCTCCGATTGGGTGGAAGACGAGGCGCGGCTGTTCCAGGAGCTCCGCTTCTCGAGTCTCGGCGGTAGCGACGTCGCGTGGACTGCAGGCGTCGTCTACTTTCGATCCGATCTCGAGGTGGAGCTCGATAATCGGTCGAGCTTCTCGCCGATCCTCAACGGTGATCGAGACGCCACGCAGGTCATTGACTCGTACGCGGCCTATGGAGAGGTGACCGCGCCGCTCTTCACTTCACGCCTCAGAGGGACAGCGGGTCTGCGCTACACCCGCGACGAGAAATCTCTCGATGCCACCTTCACGGGCGTCGGGTTCCCTGGTTCGGTCGACTTCTTCGAAGAGTTTGACGAGGCTAACTTCGACTTCTTCACCGGGCGTCTTGCATTGATGTTCGAAGCCACTGAGGACATCAACCTGTATACGACTGTTGGCCGAGGAGCCAAGAGTGGCGGATTCCCGCGGCTGACGCTCAACGCTGCTTTTGGCGTCGACAGCCCTGCTTATGCGGAGTCGACGTCGTGGACGTTCGAAGCCGGCATGAAGACCAAACTGCTGCAGGGCCGAGCCAACCTTGACGTTTCGGGGTTCTACAACGACGTCGACGACGAGCAGTTGTTTGTGCTGGACCTGGTGGCTTTTCAGTTCGTCCCTGTGAATCTCGATACGCGAAGTCTTGGTATCGAGACGCAGGCCAACGTTGCGATCAACCGGAAGTGGTCGGTGTCCGGAGGGTTTGGCTGGACCGACGGTGAGATGAGGGAAGGCGACGCCTTCTCCGGAGCTGCCCCGGGCAATCTGATTCCCAACGTCCCGGAGCTCAGCACGACGCTGACCGTCGACTACCGGGGTGATGCTGTTGCCAGAGGACCGCGACTCGCCCCGTTTGTGACCTTGACTCATCAGTATGTCAGCGAGCGAAGCGCGGATGTGGCAGATAGTTTCGATCTCGACGCCTACCACAACGTCGACCTCCGGGCTGGGGTCGCGTTTGGCGATCTCGAGGTTTTTGCCTTCGCTCGCAATCTCATGGACGAAGAGCAGGAGATCAACGGAGTGCTCTTCGGGCCCGGCTTGGATGCTGCATCCATAGGGCAACCTCGAGTCGTTGGAGTTGGCCTCACCTTCAAGCCGAATCTTTGATGACCGCCTACGCCGTCACGGCGCAGTTCTACGATGCCATGGCCGGCGACCAGCGCGCGGCAGTCGATCTGGAAATCGCTGAGGCTCTGAAGGGTCTGAGTACGGAGGGTCATCCCGTCGTCGATGTCGGCGCCGGCACCGGTCTCACCACACGAGTGATAGCTGCAGCGTTGCCAGATGCGGAGATCCTGGCGGTCGAACCGGATCCGGCCATGCGACCCGCTCTGATGACTCGACTCTGGTCCGATCCGGACCTTCGCCAACGCGTCAGCATCCTGCCCATGTCCTTGTTCGCAGCACCGTTGCCACCGGTCATCTCCGCCGCAGTAGCAAGCGCTTCACTGGTTCACTTCGATCCGCAGCAGCGGGAAGAACTCTGGGCACTGCTCTCGAGCCGTCTGTCGCCGGCCGGACGCGCAGTTCTCGAGATCCAGTCTCCAAGCGCCGAAGATGCCCCTGAGACGCGCGTCGCGTCGGCCCGGGTCGGCAGAGTCGACTATGAGTGTTGGGCTTCTGCGCAACGACTCGACGCGGCGCGCCAGCGATGGCGCATGAGCTACATCTCGCGGATGGATGGGGCCGAGATCGATCGTCAGAGCACCGACTACGAATGCTGGGCAATCTCATCGGAGGGAGTGCTGGCGGAAGCTCGCGCCTTCGGGCTCAGGGGATTCGGAAAGGGTAGCCTGGTCGTGCTCGAGCCGTCCTAGGCCAGAGGCTGTCCGAGGCGGGCCGGAAGGGTCGGTTACCAGTAGGATGAGGGCCGGTGAACGACAAGCGGCATGGCCGGCGCCGAGCTTGACACCGGCAGATCCTGCAAACACACTCTCTTCGAGTGAAGAGCCCGAGTCGACTGACCGTCAGCAAGATTTCCAGGGCACAGCTGTGTCTGGCTGCTGCTGCACTCGCGATGCTCCTGGCGGCTCCGCTGCTTGCGGCTGGACACGATCATGACCACGACCACGGTGGTGATTGCCAAGTCTGCTACCTCCAACACGCAAAGTGTGTGGAGAGCGTCGCCGCCGCGACTCTCGTGGCTGATGTGCGCGCCGAACCCCCTGGAGTCTCGCCCTGTGAGCACCCAGATCTCGACTGCAGGTATCTGCTCGAGCCGCTTCGCGGACCTCCGACACAAGCCTGACTGAACCCATGAGTCCGAGCGCCCGGGACGGCACGAGGCGTTCGGGTCACCATTGGCGAGTCGGCGGTCTACTGGCAGCGGAGCTGGTCGCGACGTCGGCTGAGCTCTCTTGGAGCCCTGGGGATCTCGTGGCTCCGCGAGTCGCTTGGTTTGCCCGTGCCGGCTCGATGATTTCTAGCCAGGACCGTTCATGCTGATGGCGAGAGCGCCGCCAGACCGGTTGCCTCTGAAGCATCGAACGACAAGCAGTACGTCCATCGGAGTTGCATCTCGAGGATTCGTCATGACTCAACATCTCAGCTGCCGAGCGACGACTTCGGACTGGTCCGATTCTCCCAAGGGCCTCACCTCGATCGTCGGAGCCCTGCCATGAGCACGCTGCTGTCCGACCTGCGGTTCTCGTGGCGCGGACTCAAGCAGCGCCCGGTCTTCGCCCTCACGCTCCTGCTCACGTTGTCGATCGGTACCGGCGCGATCGCCACGGTCTTCAGTCTCGTCCAAGCTGTTTTGCTGCGGCCTTTCCCGTTTCCGGACGGGAAGGAGATCGTCGAGATCCAGACCATCTCGACCAAAGCGGAGCGCAACGTCTACGGGACCTCGTTTCAGGACGCCCAAGATCTCGAAGTCCGCGTCGAGTCTTTCGAAGAGGTTGGTGTCTTTCGGGAGTCCCGGATCAACATCGTGCCGGAAGATCGCGCGGTTCCCGCTCAGGTTACGCATGTGACGCCAGGCTTCTTCGACGTTCTCGGAGTGCCGGCGCTGCATGGTCGTACTTTCGAGGCAGCCGACGACGTACCTGGAGGAGACTCGCGGAAAGTTGTTCTTGCTTACTCGGCCTGGCAGACGCTCTTCGGCGGACGCCAGGACATCCTGGGCCAACAGCTGCGCACGGCGATGGGCGGATTCGAGGTCGTTGGCGTCATGCCCGCGGGTGTTGCCCACCCCGCTCGCACCGACCTGTGGGTTCCGCTGCAGAGCCACTTCGACATCCGAGGCCTCGACCGGACCCATCCCAGACATCGGGGTTCGCGTCTCTACGATCGTGCGATCGCCCGACTCGGCGACGATGCAGATCTGGAGCGGAGTCGGCTCGAGGTAGCGACCGTCAGCGCGCAGTTGGGTCAGGAGTATCCTGATTCCAACGGTGAGTTCACGCATCACGTCGTGACGCTGCGCGAGGCTGAGGCCGGTGCTTACCAGCCGTACCTGTTGCTACTGCTGGGAGCGGTGTTGCTGGTGGTCGCGGTCTGCTGTACCAACGTGGCCGGTTTGCTGATTGCGCGCACGGCTTCACGAGTTGGTGAGTTTGGGGTGCGCACCGCTCTGGGAGCCGGTGGCGGACGACTCACCCGCCAGCTGCTCACCGAGGGACTGATGATCGGCGTGCTGGGAGGTGGCTTGGGCCTCCTGATCTCGGTGTTGGCGGTCCGTTTGACCGCCGACTACCTTGCCGGCCTGAGCGTACTGCCCGCCTGGGTCCGTCTAGAGGTCGACCCACGGGTGTTGGCGGCTGGCATGCTCGTCGCGGTCGGATCGGGATTGCTGGCTGCTCTCGGGCCGCTGGTCATGGTGAGACGGGTTGGGCCGCTCGCTTCGCTGCACGCGAGTGCGCGCGTACCCAGACGGCAGAGGCCGCTGCAGTCGGCCATGGTCGTCGCCGAGGTTGCGCTGTCGATGGTGTTGCTGGTTGCGGCTGCGCTGCTGTTGGCGAGCTTCGGTCGACTCGAACAGGTCGACACTGGGCTTCAGACCGAACGGGTGTCGACGGTCTCTCTGTCTGCATATCGTGGTGGAACCAACGAAGAGCGCATTCGCGCGGTGACGTCGTTTTATCGACAGGTGATCGAGAAGATCGAGACCATACCGGGCGTCGTTGCTGTCGGTGGCTCGGACAACTTCCCCTACGGCTCTCGTTTCAGCAGTGCACGCAACGAGATGCGGGTCGAGGCGCGTGGCGAGTCTGAGGAGGCTAGCGGTCACCGGGCCGGTGCGCTGCTAATCGACGTGACGCCAGCCTACTTCCAGGCCGTTGGGATCCCGCTGCTCGCTGGCCGGACCTTCACCGAGGGAGACACCCTGGACGCCCCCTGGGTGATCGTGCTCAGCGAGACGGCAGCGCTCAGGCTCTTCCCTGATCGCGACCCGTTGGGGCAGGAGGTCCGCATGACCTATGAAGGCGGCGGAGCTGACCCCTGGGCCCAAGTCGTCGGCGTCGTAGGTGATGTCAAGTACGAGAAACGCGAGGCGAGCGGCGGCTTCGAGCTCTACTACCCCTACACTCAGTACGGCCTGGTTTCCACGACTCTTGCCATTCGCACACGCGGACCGACTCCAGGTCTGGAACAGCGGGTCCATGAGGCCGTGGCGTCTGTCGATCCCACCACGGCGGTCGAGCGCATCGAGTCTCTGGACGTGCTGGTCGCGGACACGCTGTGGCGTGAACGCCTGGCCGGCGGCCTGCTCGCGGCGTGCGCCCTGATCGCGGTGATTCTGGCGGCGATAGGCCTCTACGGCATCGTGTCTTACGGCGTGGCGAGTCGAGTCCACGAGATCGGAGTCCGAATGGCGCTCGGCTCGGCTCCTGCTCGTGTACTGCTCGAAGTCACGGGCTCTGGGCTGAGACTCGTCATGGTCGGGATCGCCGTCGGCGCCGTCGGCGCCATGTTGATGGTCCCGCTCTTGCGCAGCTATTTGTTCGAAGCCGGGCGGCTCGACGTTGTCGCCTACCTCGTGCCTGCTCTGTTTCTCGTTCTGGTGGGCGCTGTCGCGTGCTTGCGGCCGTCGCTGCGCGCGTCTCGTGTCGATCCCATCAGGGTCTTGTCGCGCGGCTGAAGGACAGGAGAAGAGACATGCTGCACACACGAAGAGCTTTGATGGCCGGCGTTGCGGTTGCAGCTGGTCAGGCCGTGCGCGGAGCAGCTCAAGCTTCCGAGTCGAGTCGGTGGGTGCCCGCCACTGCTGATGAGATCGGGGACCGCGTCGACCCGTGGATCGAGCTCGACCGGGAGAGGTACGCGTACAACGCTCGAGCGATCGCGAAGCGAGCCGGAGGTCGGCCGGTGATCGCGGTGCTCAAGAACAATGCGTACGGCTTGGGGGTCGTGGAGGTCGCTTCGATTCTCGACGACGTTCCAGAGATCTGGGGCTTTGGCGTCGTCCAGTCTGACGATGCAATGTCTCTGCGCACCGCCGGAGTGCACAAGCCGATCCTGCTGATGGCTCGTCATGCCGACAGTGAGGGCGAAGAGCTTGCGCGCTCTGGTGTCACGCTGTCGGCGTTTTCCGACGACGACCCGGAGCGATTCCGCCGGCTCTCGAAGCGACTCGACCGTCCGGTCGATGCGCACGTGTACGTGGACACAGGCCTGGGTCGGATGGGTCGTGTCCACGACCGAATCGTTCCCTGGGTGGACGATCTGGCTGGCGCTGTTCGCATCACTGGCGCCTTGACCATGCTCACCTCTGACGAGGTCTTCGTCCGCGAACAGCTAGAGCGGTTTATCGAGGTGCGAGACGCGATGGTCGAGCGCGGTGTGGGTTCAGGCGTGTTCCACGTGGCGTCGTCCTCGCCGGTGCTGCACCACCCGGAGTCGCTCTTCGACGCGGTGCGGCCGGGCATCTTGCTGCACGGGTCGCTGCCGGGCGGCGGTGAAGAGGAGGCTGCGCTGATCGACGTGCAGGTTACCTTCCGCCTACGCGCAGGCATCGTGCGGGTGGCGCGCCTCCCCGCAGGGTCGACCCTGGGCTTCTCTCGCTTCTATCCGATCGAGCGGCCGACCTGGATGGCGACGGTGCCGACGGGTTGGGGTGACGGGTATCCCAGCGCTGCCGAGAGCGGCGCCGTCGTCTCCGCTGGTGGTCAGACCTTTCCGGTCGTCAACGTCAACAGCAACCACACGAACATCCTGCTCGGCGAGGAGCAGACTCTCGAGGTTGGCGACACCGTGACGCTGATCGGCCACGACGACCCCGCCGTGACGCCC